>JACRBX010000011.1 GCA_016219225.1 Deltaproteobacteria bacterium | reverse complement strand
TTTTTAATTTTTTTATCCCGGGGGATCTCTGTCGCCCTGTCCAAGGGGGATTAGTCCCCGGGGTCGGGTATCCTTTTTATTCTTGCCCCCCTTCAGTGAAGGGGGGGCCAGTCTGTTTATTAGGTTGACAGGGGAAAAATTCCAGGTAATATTATAAGGCAATTATTTAAAATCCCTATCAATAGCGAGGTGTTCCATGGCATCCCTAAAAAAAATCGCCTTCTGCACGGATTTTTCGGAAAATTCGGAACAGGCCTTTGATTTAGCCTTTGACCTGACCCTGAAATACCAAGCCCAGTTGTATCTGGTCCATGTAGTCCCCCCGCTGGTTTTTCCTTCACCGGTCATGGAGGATTTTATTTCCGAACAGGCCAACCTGCAATTTTACAAGGATGCCGTTCAGCGGGCCATGGAGCAAATTGAAACCGTTTATTTACAAAAAATGGGCGATTATCAGAATGCCTTTATCCGGGTCCTTTCCGGCCATCCGGCCAGTGAGATCTTGAATTTCGTTGATCAGGAAAAAATAGATCTAATCGTTATGGGGACCCATGGGTTGACCGGATTGGCCCACTTTTTCTTGGGCAGCACCGCCGAAAAGGTGGTCCGGCGGGCCAACTGTTCGGTGCTGACCGTACACCCGCCTAAAAAATAAAAAAATCTTATATCCCGGACACATTCAATGCCTTATCCAACATCCAGGATCCAGCATCCGGGATCAGGAAAGACTATCGACCGGCAACCTACAACTTGCAACGGTCATTGCCTGCGGGGACAAAAATATGGCTAGTCCTAACTGGCCGGATGATTATCGGAGAAAACGCACAACACCCCAGGAAGCCATTCAACACATCAGACCCGGGGAACGGGTATTCATCGGTTCTGCTGCCGGGGAACCGCAAGGCCTCGTAAAAGAACTGGCCCGCCAGTCCTTTCGTTTTTCCGATCTGGAGATTATGCGTCTCCTGAGTCTGGACAGTTCCCCCCTGACATTAATTGCCAACAGATCCTATTGCGACTGCTTTAATATTCGTTCTTTTTATCTGGGTTCAGTAAAAACCAGGAGCTTGGCCAAGAATAAACGTTTTATCACCCCGATCAATCTATCGGCCCTTCCCCGTCTTTTTAAAAGCAGACAACTTCCCGTCCATGTCGCTTTGATCCAGGTGTCACCCCCCGATGATTTTGGCTGGATGAGTTTGGGTATTTCGGTTGATGTCACCATGGCCGCCGCCCAATCGGCCGATCTGGTTATTGCCCAGGTAAATTCCCGCATGCCCCGCGTCCTCGGTCGCAGCTTCATCCATGTCAATGAAGTAGACCTGGTGGTTGAATTGGAAGAAGAACTCATCACCATAAATCAATCCCCGGAATTAGAATCGGCCCACATGATCGCCAGGAACGTGACCAAACTGATCGATGACGGGTCGACTCTCCAATTGAGTTTGGGCGCCACACCCCACGCCATCCTGCTGGCCTTACAAGACAAGAAAGATTTGGGAATTCATACCCACTTTGTGACCGATGCCATCATGGATTTAGTATCCAGGGGGGTGATTACCAACCGGAAAAAGGGGTATAACGAAGGTAAGTTAGTGGCCAGTGCCGCCATGGGCACCAGAAACCTCTATGATTTTTTAGATGACAATCCCTGTATCGAATTTCACCCTTCGGAATATGTCAACAATCCGGCTATCATATCACGACACCATAAGATGATTTCCCTTAATGTGGCCATGGCCATGGACTTGACCGGGCAGGTGGCGGCCGATGCCCTGCCTTTCAACCACTATTCGGGGATTTCGGGCATGTTGGATTTCATCCGGGGATCGGCTGACTCAGAGGGGGGAAAGGCCATCCTGATGATCCCTTCCACGACCTTGGATGGAAAAAGCAGCCGTATTGTTTCCAGTCTGGGCGATATTGCCGTCGTGGTCCCCCGGGGGGATGTCCATTATGTAGCCAGCGAGTTCGGGGTGGTTAATCTCTTCGGGAAAAGTCTTCAGGAGCGGGCCATGGCCTTAATCAGCATCGCCCATCCGGATTTCCGGGAAGACCTTTTTTATGAAGCCAAAGAG
>JACRBX010000010.1 GCA_016219225.1 Deltaproteobacteria bacterium | reverse complement strand
GGCGGTGGAAAAGGCCGGGGCCAAGATGCTATTGGTGGAAGCCGTACCTCCGGAAGTCACCGCCGCCATCAGCAAAAAGCTGGCCATACCGGTTCTTTCCATTGGGGCCGGTCCGGACTGTGACGGCCAGTTATTGATCGTCAGCGATCTCATCGGTCAATTCCAGGCCTTCACGCCCAAGTTTGTCAAGAGATATTGTAATGTGGCGGAGCTGATCATTCAGGCCATGAAGGATTATTGTGACGATGTCCGAACCGGCCGCTTCCCGGAGGAAGAGCACTGTTATCGAATGATCGAGGGAGAGTATGAAAAATTCAGGAGCGGCGATAACGATTAAAAAAACAGTTTAAGAATTCGTATCAGTTTAGCGTTTTAAAAAAAACGTCGATAGCCTCTCCGTCATTCCCGTGAAAACGGGAATCCAGGTTCTTTTCGTCTCAGCATAACACCTGGATTCCCGTTTTCACGGGAATGACGAGCGAGGAAGTCTGAATTTTCAGGTAGAAGTTTCAAATTTTTCAAAGGGCTAAATTATTATAAGAATTCAAAGGGAGAAGATCATGTCTGATATGAGAGAAATGTTAGCCATTAATGCGGATCGGTTGGGAGAAGTCAACCGGCTCCTCACCGATCCGGAAAATGAAACAATCAATCCATTGTTGGAAATAGTGGAGCGGTACGGCGGACCCGAAACCATTAATGCCCAGGCGGAAGAGGCCAGGAAGCCGGAAAACCTGAAGGCCCGTCTTAAGGAGATGGGATCTCCCTATTTGGCCGATCTGGACTGGCTGGCTGAAAAGCGGGAATCCGGGGCCTTTGTCTCCCTGGTCGATTACTATCGATCTTTGGGCATTGAAGAAAACCGGATCAACACCAAAAATGCCGTAACCCTGGAAATCAGTGCCTTGCAATATTTTCCCTGGCTGATCGATGAGGCCAGGCAGGCTATAGAAAAGAAAGAGCTCCTGCCCGGCCGCTTTATCCGGGTCCGGAACATGAAGGAGCAGGAAGGGGATCAGGGCGACACGCTGGCCACAGCCCTGGCCATGTCCCTTATCGGTGCCACTTACGTTGAAACTTTGGATACCAAAGGGACCGACGGCAGCAATATCCACCTGGGTGGACCGGAAACGATTACCGGCTATTTCGGCGGCGTGGGGCAGCCCAATGACTATCCTTACAAATGGGTGGACGAATTTCTCTATTTTTATACCCGTTACGGGGTCCGTCAGGTGCTCAATATCAATCCCGGAACCGTCCTGGCCGGCTATCTCCTCTATAAGATGGGGATCGATATCGAGTTTAAGATATCCGTTTTTATGGGAAATGATAACCCTTTTGCAGTTCTTTGGACCTTGATGGCCGCCAGGCTTTTCTCCCGGCCGGATGGATCAACCAGCCTGATCGGCTTTAATCTTTCCAATTCCGTCAATAATCAAACCATTATTCAGGCCGACCATCTTCGAAAAGCCCTGGGCCTGGAAGATAAGGTGCGCTTCGAGCATCATATTACCGAGACCTGGAAATCAATCGTCCGTCAGCCTTATAATCGGCGGGATGAGCTGGTCGCGCTGGCCGGAATGGTCCCCAATATCTCGGCCAAACATGAGGGGGGGGAGATCGCCGTGGAGGAAAATCGGGAGCACCCTTCCGATATCCTGGATTACTTTCTTCCCAAAACGGATATTGAAGCCCGGGGGTTGATGCCGTTGATGCTGCGTAATTATTTGGACAAGCATGATTCGGTGAACCTCACGGCCCAGGCCCTGGTGAAGGCCAATATCGGGGTCATTGCCGCTTCAAATTTGCACCGGTAGCCGTGGGAAGCGGGGATCTGGGATCAGGGGGCGACACGAAGCATGAAAATAAACTGTAAGGGCGGGTTCAAAATCCGCCCCTATTGAGCCTATATGGAAGTGGGTTTTCCCAAATTCCGAAATCCGAAATCCGAAATTGTAACGGTGTCCTCAGCCTCCAAAGTAAGGATGAAGGATGCGCACATCGTCGCCGTCTTTGAGATAAGTTTCGCCGAAGCGGTCGGGGTGGATGACCACCCCGTTGACGATGTAAATCAGATGGCTCTTGCCTGTATTTTCCTTCATGGCCTTGATCATCGGATCATTGGACAACTTCTTTTCGTACACTTCCACCAACTCGGACAATAGTGCCCCCGGTTTGACCGGACAATCTTCCGCTCCGATTAAGGCCCGCATAGCTTCACTTCTTATTATACCCTCATGCCCCTATTTGAATTTTTTTTTCCGGCCCCGCAAACCGGACATCGCTCCGGCAGGTCTTCCTCAAAAACATAACCGCAGACCTGGCAGACGTGGTACTCTATTTCTTTGTCGGCCAGCAGGGCGGTCAGGGCCTCTTTATACAACTTGGCATGCCGTTCTTCCACATCCCGGGAACGGATGAAACTCCAGGCCACGTCCTCCCGCTTGAGGTCAAAGGCCTCCTTAATAAAAACCGGGTAGAAATCGTTTTTAGCCCGGAGCTCGTTTTCAAAGGCGGTCTTCAGGTTGTCTTCCGTTTTGCCGACGACCCCTTCGAGATAATTGAGGTATTCGTCGGCATGGACCTTTTCGGACTCGGCCACGGCCCGGAAGAGCCGGGCGATCTGGGGATAGCCGTCTTTTTCGGCCTTTCGGGCAAAGGCCAGGTTACGGATATAAGCCTTGGATTCCCCTCCAAAGGCTTCTTTGAGCCGCTTTTCCAATTCCTCCGGCAGGGGGGCATGAAGGATAAATTGATATTTGAAGGCCCCGCAGACCGGGCAGGTCTCGGGCGGGGAATGCCCTTCATGAATATAACCGCAGACAGTGCATTTCCATTGTTTGGACATAAAAATTCCTTATTCCCCGATAATTTTTACCAGAACCCGTTTTTTCCTTCGGCCGTCAAATTCCCCGTAAAAGATTTGTTCCCAGGGGCCGAGGTCCAGTCGATCCTGAGTGACGGCCACCACCACCTCCCGTCCCATGATCTGCCGTTTGAGATGGGCATCGGCATTGTCTTCCCCCACATTATGGCGGTACTGGGAAACCGGGTCATGGGGGGCCAGCTTTTCCAGCCAGCGCTCATAATCCTGGTGCAGGCCCGATTCATCGTCATTGATAAAGACCGAGGCCGTAATGTGCATGGCGTTGACCAAAGCCAGTCCTTCTTTAATCAAGCTTTCCCTGAGACATTCTTCAATTTGAGGGGTAATATTAACAAAGGCCCTGCGGGATGGGATGTTAAACCATAATTCCTTACGATAACTCTTCACTAACGCCCTCCTTTTTAATGGAATCAGAAGGATTCGTTTGATTCCTCTGAAAAGTGTAATTGCCTTTAAAAAATTCATTCCGGTACCATTCGATCCGGTTGTCCTGATCCAGAAGCATATCCAGAAGGCGGACCGAACCCATAAGCCGGCCTATGAGATCCAGTTTTTCCTGGATAATATAAGAATTATGTTTTTTTAATTCCCCTTTGATCATATCCCCTCTTTGTTCCACCTTGAAACCCATTTTTTTCAAGACCGAACCGATCAGCATGGCCCTTCTGGTCCGGCGATCGATATCGGCCGCCCCTCCTTTGAAATAAAAGGTGATATAATTGTCATTGATATTGGGGCCGCAAAAGGTATCCAGGGTGGCGAAATGATAACCCAGGCGGGAATTGAAGTTCATATATTTCTCGGAAATGAGGACATAACTGGGACCGCCCATAGCCCCGTCCATCGTCGGATCATGCAGAATGCTTTCCAGCAATACGGAGCCCAAACCGCTCCAACTGATGTTGTCCTGCCCCAGCCATTTCACCCCTTCATGGGTCATGCCCTGAAACAGGGCCTTAAAGGGGCCGGAGAGGACCTCCTCCGGCCGGACTTCTTTTCGTTCCGGTCCGGGACTGATCCCCCCGCCCAGATCGACGATATAAATATTCAGCGGCAAAGGGGAACGGAAACGGACGGCTACATTTTTGCCATCCTCAATGGTTTCGCCGATCTGAAACATTTCCTGCATGGCCATTTCGTGGGCAAAGCGGATAATATCATGGATGGTCTCGCAGGATTGGGGGTTGAAATTTTCATGCTTGGGATCGATCAGATGCAAGGGGGCGATCATGGGCAGGATCGCTTCCATGGCCTTGTAGGTCGGGCTCCCTTTCATGGGATTGAGGGGCTTTCCCGTCCGGAGTAATCTTTCAATCCTGCCCTGGTAGACCACTCCGTTTGTGGCATCCACCGTGATTTCCTGGCCGTGAGGGATAACCGCCGTCGCATTGTCCGTCCCCACCAGGGTGGGAATTTGAAATTCCCTGGCTACCGAGGCCATATGACCGGTCACGCTGCCCACATCAGTAATGATGGCCCTGACCCGGCCGATAATCGGTACATAACGCGGGGAGGTTTGAGGGGCGACCAATATCGAACCTTCGGGAATATTGAGCAGGTTGTGATCCGATTTAAGGACGTAGGCTTTGCCGGCCGCCACCCCGTTGGCCGCTGAAGCCCCCCCTTTAAGCAGGATGGGAAAAGTTTCAGCACTTACTTCGGCCTCCGGTGTGGGGGGCAGGGCAGAAGACCGGGTAAACCGTAAAGGACGGGCCTGGAGGATAAAGAGTTGGGTTTTATGATCAATGGCCCATTCGATATCCAGGGGGGTTTGGTAGTGCTCTTCCAGTTTTAAGGCGTAACGGACCAGCAACTGAATCTGGGAAAAGGTCAGGCAAGGCTTATCCTTAAAAACATGGGCCACGGGCGTTTGCTTGAGGCCTTGAACCGGGTCAGAAGAAACGAGGACTTCTTTCCGGGCTACCTCTTCGCTCTCGATCTTTCGATTTTCTTTATTCACCTGATAGAAGTCGGCATTTCCAGAGCCGTCGACCAGGCTGACGCCGAGTCCCCAGAGGGCACTGATCATGATGACCTGGTGATCGGGGTCATTGGGGTCCACTGTATACAGAACCCCGCTGGCCAGGGCATCGACCATGAGGATACAAGCTACACTCATGATGACGTCCTGTTCCAGAAACCCTTTGCTCCTTCGATAAAAAATGGCCCTGGGATTAAAGGTGCTGGCCACTACCTCCTTATAGGCCTGAAGGAGGGTTTCTCCGGTGACGTTTAGGACGGTCGAATGCTGACCGGCAAAGCTGGCCTCCGAATCTTCGCTGGTAGCGCTGCTCCGGACGGCCAGACGCAGAGGTTGGCCGATATCTTTTTTCAGTTCTCCGACTGCTTCGATCAGGGCGGTTTCCAAATCGGGAGGGAGTTGCCCCGTCATAATCAGATCGCGGATTTCCCGGCTCACGGCCATGAGTTTTTCCGTGTCGTTCACATCGAGGTCCTTCAACTTTTTTTCGATCTTTTCCGGAAATCGGTTGAATTCCAGAAAATACTGGCAGGCATAGGCCGTGACGGCAAAACCCGGGGGAACCGGGAGTTTAACCCGGTTTAAGATTTCTCCCAGATTGGCGGCCTTGCCTCCGACTTCGGAAAGCTGTTCCTGGGTGATATCTTTCAAAGGCAGGACCAGGGGGGTTTGGGTCAGGGTTTTTTTTCGTTCCAGCCCTTGCTGAATGCCCAGACCTACCTTTTCGACGGCTTCAAAAAGTTCCGGATAGTTGGCCTGGGACAGGGCATTGAGGTCCTCGGCAATGCGGCAGGTCACCTCGACCAGCCTTCCGGTTCGGTCCTGGACATAATTCAAGGTAAAGGGATGGTCTTCATAAAACAAATGTTCCAGATCGGCGATGAGGTCCAGGGCCTTGTTGTTTTCGTTCAGGACGGCCTTGAAGTGATCGTATTTGTGCAGCAGAAACCCCTTCTGGGCCGTAACCCGCGGGGTGACTTTATTCTTTTTAAAGATATCAAGTATCTTGAACACGTGGAACCGTCATTCTTCAAAATTATCTATAGGTGATGGTCTCGTAAAAACTCGTCATTCCCGCGCAGGCGGGAATCCAGGCCACACATAACCAGTTAAAAATACTGGATTCCCGTTTTCACGGGAATGACGGAGAGATTGCCGACGCTTTTTCAAAAGGCTAAATTGATACAATCCATCAGGACCCAATCGTTTTTAAAGGGATCGATAGCCATAAGTCTCCTTTTTCCGGGTTGAATAGGGAGATTCCATGATAGAGAGGATCACTTAATAAGTCAAGAAGATCAAACCGTTAAAAACTAATAATTGACATACTGGATGTTATTTGGTTACAAATTAAGTAGTGCTTAAACAGGAGGTTGTTGGTATGGCCCATATCCTGGCCTTTATCTTAGCCGGCGGGCGGGTGGATGAATTGAGTGTCCTGACCTTTGACCGGCCAAAATCCGCTCTGCCTTTTGCCGGCAATTTCCGGGTCATTGATTTTGCCTTGAGCAATCTGATGCATGCCCGGATCGGCCGGGTGGGTATCCTCTCGCAATATCGATCGGCCTCCCTGATCACCCACATCGGAAACGGCGCCCCCTGGGACATGACCGGCCGTCATCGCGGGGTGACCTTGCTCCCCCCCTCCACGGGCCGGAAAGATTCCGACTGGTATAACGGGACGGCCGATGCCGTGGCCCATAACCTGGAATTCATCGCTGAAAATAATCCGGACCTGGTCATGATCCTCTCCGGAGACCACATCTACCGGATGGATTACCGGGGATTAGTCCAATTTCACCAGGAACAGAAAGCCGATGTCACCCTGGGATTTATCAAGGTCCCCAAGGATAAAGCCCATCGATTCGGCATAGGGGTTATGAAAGAAAAAAAAGGCCAGGCGGGTGGACGTCTGACCGCTTACTTTGAAAAACCATCCCAACCCCCCTCCCAATGGGCTTCTTTAACCATCTATCTTTTTAAAACCCAGATTCTGCTTGACCTGTTGAAACGCACCCATCCCCACACCGAAGGGATCGAATTCGGCCGGGATATCCTGCCTTCCCTGGTTCATCAATGTCGGGTTTTCGGGTATGTTTTTTCCGGCTATTGGGGCTATACCCGGACCCTGGATGAATACTGGCAGACCCATATGGATCTATTCGGGACCAATTCAAAAATCAATCTCAAAGAGTGGCAAATCCGGACCAATCTGGAACATGAACGAATACGGGAAAGACAACCGGCCCAGGTGGGCCCACAAGCCCGCCTGGATCAGGTTTTGTTGACTCATGGCTGCCGGGTGGAGGGTACGGTCAAAAGGAGCGTCTTGTTTCCCGGGGTCCAGGTGGAATCAGGGGCTGTGGTTGAGGATTCGATCCTTTTTTTCGATACCCTCGTGGAATCAGGGGCCACAGTCAATAAGGTGATTGCCGATAAAAGGGTTCGGATTGGTGAAAAGGCCCGAATCGGAAAGGGGGCCAAGACCATACCCAATCAGGCCTTTCCGCATCTTTTGTCCTCCGGGCTGACGGTTATTGGTAGAAATACGCATCTACCTCCGGGGATTCGTATCGGGGCCAATTGTCTGCTTTATCCCTATTTAGAAGAGAGCTTCTTCGCATCGAAGGAGATTCCCTCAGGAGTAACCCTGTCGTGATTAACACCCTGGTTATGCTTTTAGCCGGTGGCGTCGGCAGCCGGTTGAACGTCCTGGTCGAAGCCCGGGCCAAGCCGGCCGTCCCATTCGGCGGAAATTATCGGATTATCGATTTCACCATGAGCAATATTATGAATTCGGGCCTGGAAAGGGTTGGGGTCCTGACCCAATACAAACCCCTTTCTTTGATGGGCCATATCGGTTCGGGAAAGGCCTGGGATTTCGAAGGCCGGAACCGGGGGATCAAAATTCTGCCTCCCCATACCGGTGAAAAGGATTCGGACTGGTATAAAGGGACGGCCGATGCTTTGAGACAAAACATGGATTATCTGACCCGCTATGACCCGGAGGAGATCCTGATCGTTTCGGGGGATCATATCTATTACATGGATTATGCCCCCATGATAGCCTTCCATAAACGGAATCAGGCCGACCTGACCGTGGCCATGATGGAGGTACCCAGAGAACAGTCCGTGCATTTCGGAATCGCTGAAGTGGCGGGGCAGGGACGGATCGTGGGCTGGGAAGAAAAACCGAAGAATCCGAAGGGAACCCTGGCCTCCCTGGGTATCTATGTCTTCCGGGTCCCTTATTTATTAAAAGCCTTGCAGAACCCGGCCTATACGGATTTCGGGCAGCACCTCATCCCGGCGGCCGTGGGCAGGGACCGCATTTTTGCCTATCCCTTCTCCGGGTATTGGCGGGACGTGGGAACACTGGCCTTTTATTTCGAGGCCCACATGGACTTATTAAATCCCGGTTCCGGTCTGAATCCGGAAGCCTGGGGTGTTCAAACCAACCTGGAAGAAGAAGGCTTGAAGGGGGACCGTCCCCCGGTGGTTATCCAGAAAGGGGCCCGGGTGACCCGGTCATTTCTCTCGGCCGATACGATCATTGAAGGCCGGGTGGAGGGGTCGATCCTGTCCCCCGGAGTCAGGGTGGGGAAGGGTGCCCAAGTATTAAATTCCATCATCATGCACGAGGGTCAGATCGGGGCCGGGGCTTACCTGGATCGGGTCATTGCCGATAAAAAGGTCCGGGTCGGGGAAAAGGCCCGGGTGGTCGGAAAAGGCAACCTGGCGAACCGGAATTTTCCGGAACAGTTAAAAGAAGGTTTAACTTTAATCGGTAAAGGGGCGTCTATCCCTCCAAAGATAAAAATTCAAGGCAATACCATCGTTCATCCCTGGGTCGGGGAGCAGGATTTTAAGGATTTTAAGGTCTCTGAAGGGGAAACGGTAAGGAGAAGATAAGACGATTTTGGATTGCGGATTGCGGAATTCGGATTTCGGAATTAAAAAATTCCAAACCCCGACCCCTGAACCCTGAACCCTGATTTCCGACCCCCATATCATGAGCAGAGGAAGAGAATGAAAAAAAATTACCTGTGGTTATTTTCGATTGTCCTGTTGGGATTTATTATGAGCAACCCGCTATGGGCCGAGGAATGGGATCTGAAAACCTGCCTGGACCTGGGGCTGAAAAGGAATCCGGCTATCCAAGGGGCCTTGAATGCCATCGAAGGGGCGGAGGCCCGGGTGAAGCAAAACCAGTCCTCCTATTATCCCAACCTGTTTGCCGAGACGGATTACAGTCATTATAAAACCAGCACCTCGATAACCACTGGAAGCAGTCTTAGTGGGTTGAATACCGGTCCTAATGATCTAACGACCTATTATTTCGGCCTGTCTCAAAATATTTATGATTTCGGCCGCCGGGAATATAAGGTTATTGCCTCCAGGGAAGATCTGAAAACCTATCAATGGACCTTGAAAGATGTCCGGCTTTCGGTGATCGATAGCATTCGGCAATCCTATTATGGGGTTTTGCTGGCCCAGCGGGTCGTGGAAGTCCGTAAGGAAGATTTGGACAGGACCCAGGAGCACTTGAAACAGGCCCAGGGGTTTTATCAGGTGGGCTTGAAAGCCAAGATAGATGTGACTCAAGCTGAGGTAACGGTCATAACAGCCCAGAAGGCCTTGCTCCAGGCCGAAAACGATGTCCGGCAGGCCTGGGTTGCCCTGGCGGCGGCCATGGGCCTGACCCAACTCCCGGGGGCCATCTTGAAGGATGATCTGGAAACAGGGCCGGTAAACTGGAACCTGGAGGACTTAAAAAAAGAAGCCCTGGATAAGGACCCGGTATTAAACCGGTT
Organism: Deltaproteobacteria bacterium; assembly: GCA_016219225.1. NCBI lineage: Bacteria > Pseudomonadati > Myxococcota > Myxococcia > Deltaproteobacteria bacterium. Next base: position 22,964 of record JACRBX010000010.1, on the reverse strand, counting down.
GAGGGCTGTAATTTCTTATTGGCAGGTCCAGGAACAAGGGGTTCAAAGGGAATTTTGGCCCACCCTGACCGGTACGGCCAAATATGGATGGAATAACGGGTCAAATTATTCCAATGACGAAACCTGGAACCTGGGACTGCAATTAAACATTCCTATCTTTTCCGGGTTTCAAACCAAAGAGAAATTAGCTGAATACCGGGCAGCCTTAAGCCAGGCCAGGGCCAATGAAGGAACCCAAAAACTGCAAGTAGTCAGCAACCTCCAAAGCCAGTACCTCAATCAAGTCCTGGCCGAGAAACAGATTGAGGTGGCCCGGGAGTCCCTTCGAAGGGCCAAAGAAAATCTGGAGCTGGCCATGGGTCGCTATAAGGCCGGAGTTGGGGCCATGTTAGAGGTAACCGACGCCCGGACCTCCACTGTCCAGTCCGAGACCGATTATCACCAGGCCTTATATAACCATATCATTGCCCGCTATAAGGTTGAAAGGGCCATAGGAAGGGAGTAACCTTCAATAACCCACTGCGAAAGGTTCGTCCTCTAAAGCTTTCCAAAGAAAATTCCGATAATAGTAATAATGGTGAGTTCGTAAGAAGTCGCCGAAAGCAGCATTTCGTCATTCCCGTGGAAACGGGAATCCAATGGTTTTCAATAGTTACTTATGGTCTGGATTCCCGCCTGCGCGGGAATGACGAGTTTTTACGAGTTCATCAAAGTTGAAAGTTGCAAGATGCAAGTTTCAAGTGTAAGACCTTGAACCCTGTCCTTCCCCTAAGGATTCCAGGATTCGAGGGTTCAGCCGCTCGGCCCGCTCGGCTCCGCCGAGCTTCCGAAGAGGCTCCCTTTTGGGAGCCGATTCGTCGAGCTATAGAAAAGGTTCCCCACCGGGGAACCGCAGGGGTTTTAAATTCCAAGCCTTTCACTTGAATCCTTGGCCCCTGGACCCCTTGAATCCTTTTTCATGCTTCGGGGTGCCATCAGGGGCATGAGAGCTTATTATGAAAATAAGAAGCTTTTTAAGGAAAGAATTCCATGGATGCAACCGATGTTAAAAAGTTTTTGAAAGATATGGACGGACTTTCCACCATTCCTTCCATGTTCGGAAAGATCCGGTCATTTGTTGAAAAGGAAGACCCTTCCCTTAAAGAGTTGGAAGATTTGATCACCTATGACCAGGTCACGGCCGAACGGGTCCTCCGGGAGGCAAATTCCAGGCATTGCGGCCATTCAGGTCAGGTCCGGGACATCCGGCAGGCGATTATGCTCCTGGGTTTTAAACAGATTAAGGGCTTAGTGGCCGGGATGGGTGTACTGGAAGTCATCCCTTGTCCGGGATCGTTTAATATGAATAATCTGTGGTTTCATTCCTATGAGGTTGGACTGATCTCCTCGGTCATGGCGGACCGGATAACGATGACCTCCCCCGAAGAGTGTCTGCTGGCCGGGTTGCTCCATGACATAGGAAGGATTATTTTTTATTCAATCGATCATCAGAAATTTTACAAAATCGTAACAACAGATGACATGCTGGAAATAGAAACGGATCTTTTCGGCTGTACTCATGCCGAGGCCGGGGCCTGGTGGGCGGAAGCGGCCGGATTGCCCTCGGAGATTATCGCCTCAATCCGATTTCATCACTGCCCTTCAAAAACACTGGAATTCAGGGATTCGGTCTCGATCATTTCCCTGGCCGAGGCCCTGTCCCGTATGTTCGATCCCCGGATTGAAGATGACGGTTTGTGGACTGGAGAGCATGATGCCCTCCTTCTGGAACTTGGAATAGACAGTAATGATTTAGCCGTTATAGGTGGAAATTTTTTCGGTTCCAAGAAAGAGGCAGAGAAGTTTTTTAAGGCCTGAAGAATTTTTCCATCTGGTCATATTGGGTGGACCTTTTACAATTTATCATACTTGATGCCTATGTAAAAACTCGTCATTCCCGCGCAGGCGGGAATCCAGGTCATATGTAACCACTTAATCCCGCCTTTGGCGGGGCTGGATTCCCGTCTTCACGGGGATGACGACAATGTGAAAGTTCCACTTTATTACAAACTCGTCATACTTGCCAACTTTGTAAAAATGTGAATATAGCCCATTTTGTCCTTTCAATTCCTCTCTGATGATATTTCGACGGGAGGGAAAGATTTTAATTTGCCGCGTATTATAAGCTCCCTCCCCTTCGTTAGGGACGACAGAAGGACTATCAAAAAACTTGGCTTTATGGGGTTGTCAAAGTTGATGGACTTTTTATCGGTCCATCAAAGTTCAAAAGGAGTCAATATATGGCCGACAAACCGACTTATGAGGATCTGGAGAAAAGGGTCCAGGAGTTGGAGAAAGAGATATATGAACACCGGGAGGTCGAATCGGCTCTTGATAAAAACGAGAAAAAATTTCGTTTGATAGTCGAGAACGCCAATGAAGGGATCGTCATCGCCCAGGACGGTTTAATCCGTTTTGCCAATCCCAAGGCACAGGAGATGATCGGTTATCCATTTGAAGAGTTAGAAGCCAGGCCCATTATCGAATTTATCCATCCCGATGACCGGGACCTGGTGTTTGATCGACATCGTCAACGATTGGCCGGCGAACCAGTGCCGGATTTATATACTTTTAGGCTCCGGGCCAGGGATGGAAGGTCGATCTGGGTGGAAATTCGCACGGTTATCATAGATTGGGCGGGCCGCCCGGCGACCCTGAATATGCTCGCCGACATCTCTGAGCGCAAACGAGTTGAAGAAGCCCTTCGTCAAAGCGAGGAGAGTTACCGGAAAATCATGGAAATGGCCCCGGATGCCATTGCCATCAGCCGGGTCGAAGACGGCCGTTATCTTCAAGTTAATGAGGCCTTTTGCCGAATGACCGGCTACAGGGTAGAGGAGGTCATCGGCCGGACCGTCTTTGAGTTGAATCTCTATATTGATCGAGCTGATCGGGACCGACTTTTGGAGCCTTTGCGCCGCCAAGCCGGAGTGGATGGTCTCGAGTTCCGCTATCGAGTCAAAGACGGAACCCTATTGAACACCCTGGTTGCGGCCAAGCCCATCCGATTTCAGGGGGAAGAATGTCTTTTGGTCGTGGTAACAAATATCGACTCCTTTAAAAAGGCCCAGCAGGCTCTTTTTGAGAACCAACAGAAATATCGCCATATTCTGGAGAGTATGGAAGAAGGCTATTACGAGGTGGACTTGGCCGGAAACCGTACCTTTTTTAATGAGGCCCTTTGCACTATTTATGGGTATACCCCTGATGAAATGATGGGTATGAATTACAGGCAATATATGCCTCCCGAATCCAGAAAAAAAATTAAAGCAATCTATAATCAGGTTTACCGGACAGGGATTCCGAATAAAATAGTCGACTACGAAGTGACCACGAAAATGGGTTCAGTAAAAATGCTTGAAACCTCCGTCTCTCTGTTAAAAAATTCCGCCGGGGAACCTGCCGGCTTTTATGGAATTTCCCGGGATGTGACTGAAAGGAAAGAAAACGAAAAAGCCCTTCGGGAAAGCGAAGAAAAATATCGGCTCTTGGTTGAGAATGCTCATGATGGGATTTATATCACCCAAGAGGGGGTGGTGAGATTTGCAAACCCTAAAATGGAAGGGATGACCGGTTACTCAACAGAGGATTTGGCAAGCCGGCCCTTCTTGCACCTGGTTCATCCCAAAGATAAGGCCGCCTTTTTCGAACGAGAGCAAAAGAAGCCAGGTGATGAACAAGGCCCCGAAACTTATACTTTTAGAATGATCAACAGTAAAGCCGAAACCCTTTGGATGGAATTAACCACCGTTCCAATCGCCTGGGAAGGAAGGCCGGCAACCTTGAATTTTCTTCGGGACATCACCCCCCAAAAAAAAATGGAGGCTCAGTTTCTCCAGGCCCAGAAGATGGAGGCTGTCGGGACCCTGGCCGGCGGTATCGCTCACGACTTCAATAACCTTCTTATGGGTATTCAGGGAAACGCCTCTCTGGTCCTGCTGGATCTGGAAGCCAACCATCCCCATTACGGAAAGCTCCGGAGCATTGAGCAGTTGGTCCAGGGTGGGGCAGACCTGACCAGACAGCTTTTAGGTGTTGCCAGGGGGGGGAAGTATGAGGTTAAGCCTGCGGATATCAACAAGTTGGTGGCCATGAGTGTCGATCTGTTCGGCCGGACGAAGAAGGAGATCAGCATTCACAAGAAATTACAGGAAGCAGTCTGGACGATCGACGTGGACCGGAGCCAGATCGAACAGGTCCTGCTGAACCTTTATGTTAATGCCTGGCAGGCCATGCCTGAGGGGGGCGACCTGTTTCTGGAAACACGGAATGTAACCCTGGATGATTACTATGTCAGACCCTACGGGGGAGTACCCGGGAGATATGTCAGGATTTCGGTTACCGATACCGGAATCGGAATGGACGAAGCGACGCGGAAAAGGGTCTTTGACCCTTTCTTCACCACCAAAGATATGGGCCGGGGAACGGGGTTGGGCCTGGCATCGGCCTACGGCATCATAAGAAATCACAGCGGCATCATCAATGTTTACAGTGAAAAGGGGGAGGGGACAACCTTTAACATCTACTTCCCGGTATCAGCGCAGGAGATTAAGGAGGAAGCCTATAGGCCTGAAGAAATCTTGCAGGGGGTCGGGTCTATTCTCTTTGTGGATGATGAAAAGGCGATTTCCGATGTCAGCCATTTTCTTCTGAAACGATTAGGCTACCGGGTGATTACCGCCGGGAGCGGTCGTGAAGCCATCGAGATTTATCGGCGGGAAGGGAAGGATATCGATTTAGTTATCTTGGACATGATCATGCCGGAAATGAGCGGAGGAGAGACCTTTAGCCGGCTGAAAGAAATCGATCCGAACGTTAAGGTGCTTCTTTCCAGCGGATACAGTCTCAATGGCCAGGCCAAATCTATTTTGGATCAGGGCTGCAAAGGTTTTCTCCAAAAACCTTTCAATTTGGCGGACCTTTCCAAAAAGGTGCGGCAGATTCTGGAAGAGGGGAGAGGCGATACTCCCCCAGCTTGATAACTCTTGTCCGGACAACCCATAAATATTTTCTGACTCGTATTAGCTTTTTGAAAAACTGTTTTCACCGCAGAGCCGCAAAGAACGCAAAGGAGGACAAATTTTCTTTTTAAACACCTTTCCTGTAATTTTTCTTGACAGGTCACATTTCTGCCTGATATTGTATTCTACATACAAAATAATATTCTGCATACAGAACAAACAGTCTTCCATAAAGCATGGAGAGCAAGAAAGCCAAAAGAGAAAAAAGCGCCTATCAGGCCGTTGTTCCGGCGGTCGAACAGGCCTCGCGAATCCTCCTCTGTCTGGCCCGAAACGCCCCTTCCAGAATAAATCTCACTGATATCTGTAATAAAGTCGGTATCCACAAGAGTAAAGGCTACACCATTTTGAATACCCTTCAAAGGTTCGGCTTTGTCCAGAGAGAGGCCGATGGAAAGCTCTATTCCCTGGGGCCGGGCCTCATACCCCTGGGACGAAAGGTCCTGGACAGCTTGAATTATAAGGATGTGGCCGAGCCTTTTTTGGGAGACCTGGCTCAGGAAACAGGCAGTTCCGCCTTTTTTGGTTTGATTTCCGGTGAGAGTGTTTTTGTGGTCGGGAAACAGGAGGGGAACGGTGATATCGGTATTACCATCCGCCAGGGTCAAAGATACCCCATTACACACGGTGCCCATGGGAAGGCGATTGTCGCCCACTTGCCGGAACTTGAGCGTCAAAGAGTCCTGGCCGGGGGAAAACTGTTTTTCCATGGAGAACCGGCCCGGTTGGACCGGTTGCGTCTTGAAGGAGAGTTGGTCCGCTGTCGTCAAGAGGGTTACGCGGTAGACCTTGGAGAATCCAATCCACAGATCAATGCCGTGGCCTCCCCGGTTTTTGCCTCTTCTGAGCGGTTGATCGGTGTTTTATTTGTGGTGGGTCTGTTTCCAAAATCCAAAGTCCGGCAATATGGCCGGAAGGTGGTCGAGGCGGCCCAAGGGGTGTCGGCCCTTTTAGGGGCCGATGGGGAAGAGCTCTATGGATCTTTGAGTCGGAAGAGGGGTTCGGAGTTTAGCATTCGGAGTTCGGAAGTAAAATAGCTCAAAGCTCAAAGCTCAAAGCAAAAAAACGATGACAGGTGAAATCGATTTTCAGGCTTCGTGGCGACCCCAGGGTATGAGGGCGGCACTTTTCGTCATTCCCGAATTTCTTTATCGGGAATCCAGAGGTTTTAATTTAGTTTTGTGTCGCCTTGATTTCGGCCCCGATTAAGGCATTCGGGGACAGGCTTTACGTGGGAATGACGTCTGAGAAAATTGTTACGCTTTTATAATGTAGCACAGCCCCGCCTATCGCGGGGCTGTGTCCTCTTTAATAATTTTTTTTGAAAGGTTCAGGGTCTTATGGGTGCGTTCAGTTATTCCAATGTAGAACGGGAAATGGAAGTGTACGGCTATGATTCCATGGTTAAGAGCCATTGCCGCATGTGCCACGGCGGGTGTGGCGTCCTGGTCTACATCAAAGAGGGAAAAATCGCTAGGATTGCCGGGGATCCGGAATGTCCGATCAACCATGGTACCCTTTGCAGCAAAGGGCTGGCTTCCACCCAATTGGTCTATCACCCGGACCGGCTTACCTATCCGGTGAAACGAAAAGGTTCCAAGGGAAGCGGAAAGTGGGAGCGCATCTCCTGGGATGAGGCCCTGGATACGATCGCCGATCGGATTCTGGCCTATAAAGAAAAGTTCGGGGCTGAATCGGTGGTCTTCGGATACGGAACCGGCCGGGAGAATGAGGCGGTCATCTACCGAATCGCCAACCTGCTGGGGTCTCCCAATGTACTCACCGCCGGTCATTTCTGCTATGGCCCGCGGATCAGCACCAGTATCCTGACCTGCGGGACCAATCCGATCGTCGATTATGAAAACCACCCCAAATGTCTTATGATGTGGGGGAACAATGTGGTCATCAGCAACCCGGACTGTTACAAGGGCGAACCTTTTTCCGTGGCCCTGGAGGCCGGGGCCAAACTGATCGTGGTTGATCCCCGGCTGACCCGGGCGGCGGCCCGCGCCGATGTATGGCTTCAACTCCGGCCGGGAACGGATACGGCCCTGGCCCTGGGGATGGCTAATGTCATGATCCAGGAAGACCTTTATGACCACGAGTTTGTTGAGAACTATACCCATGGCTGGGATGCGTTTGTTAAGCGGGTGAACGAATATCCCCTGGAAAGGGTGGAGCAGATCACCTGGGTCCCCAAAGCCAGGATCCAGGAGGCGGCCCGCCTTTTTGCCACGACCAGGCCGGGGGCCATCCAGTGGGGCGTGGCTATCGAACAGCAGAATACCTGTGCCGACAATGACCGGATTCTCATGGCACTCATGGGAATTACCGGAAATATCGATGTGCCGGGTGGTCAGGTGCTCTTCAAGACCCCTCCCATCCACAATGTAGGCCGATTCGGGGCCCATGGGATGCTGGCCCCGGAGCAGGCGGCCAAACGCCTGGGCGGGGAACGTTTTCGTCTGGCCGACCGATTTGCCATCATCCAGCCCAAGGCGGTCTGGGATGCCATTATCGACGAGAAGCCCTATCCGGTTAAGATGCTCTTTTTCATCAGCTCCAATCCGCTTTTAACCAGGGCCAACGCCAGGGAGGTTTATCAGGCCCTGGAAAAGGTGGAATTCATGGCCGTCTCTGATTTTTTTCTGACGCCCACCGCGGAATTAGCCGACATTGTATTGCCGGCCGCCACCTGGCTGGAGATGGATTATATCGGCGATTTCTGGAAACGTCATGGCCGACTCCTGCCGCGCCGCAAGGTCGTCCAGATCGGAGAGTGCCGCTCCGATCATGAAATGCTTAACGATTTGGCCCATCGCATCGGCCAGGGGGAGTTCTGGTGGGAGACCTTCGAAGGGGGCCTGGATTATATCCTGAAACCCATGGGCCTCACCTGGCAGGAATTCAAGAAGATGGACTGCATTCGGGGCGAGGTCAAATACGAGAAATATAAAGAGGCCGGATTTTCCACCCCTACCCGGAAGTTCGAGCTCTCAAGCACCACCCTGGAGAAGATGGGCTATGACCCCCTGCCGCAATTCAGGGAACCGCCGGAAAGCCCGGTCAGTACACCGCAAGTATATGGGGAATATCCGTACATACTGATCACCGGTGCCAGGCAGCCGGGATTTTTTCATACTGAGAACCGGCAGGTCCCCTGGCTCAGGGAACTCCACCGGGACCCGATGGTCGAGATCCATCCCGATACTGCGGCCAGAGAGGGCATCGGTGAAGGAGACTGGGTCATCATCGAATCCCGGCGTGGCAAGGTCCGGCAGCGGGCCAAATTGTTTTCCGGGATGGACCCCAGGGTCGTTGCTGCCCAGCATGCCTGGTGGTTTCCTGAAAAAAAGGACCCGGGCCACGGCTGGGCCGAGTCGAACATCAATATCCTGACCGATAACGCCTACGAAACCATGGACCCGGCCATGGGGGCCAGCAGCATCAGGACGTTGCTATGTAGGATCTATCCGGAAGGAAAGGATAATGGTTAAAGGGTTATCCCGTCACGACAGGATGAAATGTGAATATTGAATATCGAACATCGTAACAATTTAGCCCTTTGAAAAACTTGAAACTTTTACTTGAAAATCCTGACTTTCTTGCAAGTCATTCCGGCGAAAGCCGGAATCCAGGTATTATGCTGAGCGAAAAGAACCTGGATTCCGATTTTCACCGGAATGACGTCATGCGCAAAAATTACTGTCGTTGTGTATAAAAGGCGAGATTTCATTTACGTCATTCCGGCGAAAGCCGGAATCCAGGGAGGCGGGAATGGATAAACAACCTGCGGTATACATTATGGCAAGTAAGAGAAATGGTACTCTCTATATTGGCGTCACTTCAGATCTGGTCAAAAGAGTATGGGAACACAAAAACGATATGGTAGAAGGATTTACCAAACGTTATCAGGTTCATTTATTGGTTTGGTATGAATTACACGAAAATTTTGAATCCGCTATTGAGAGAGAAAAGCAATTGAAAGAATGGAAAAGAAAATGGAAATTGGATTTGATTGAGAATATGAATCCAGGATGGAAGGATTTATATAACCAGATTTTCTGACTGGATTCCGGCTTTCGCCGGAATGACGTTTTGACTAAATTGATGTCGATAAGGAAAAGGGAGATGTGTTAGATTATGAATAAATATGCAATCATGATCGATCAGAAATCCTGCTGGGGTTGCAAGACCTGCGAGGTGGCCTGCAAACAGGAAAATCAAGTCCCGGATGGGATTAAATACATCTCTGTTTCGGAACAGGGTCCCCAGATGGTGGACGGCAAACTGGACTTGGTCTACCAGGTCCGTCTCTGCCGTCATTGTGATGACCCGCCCTGTCTGGAGGCCTGCCCGGTTGAAGCGATCACCAAGCGGGAGGATGGCCTGGTCATCCTGGATTACGAAACCTGTACCGGTTGTGCGGCTTGTGTCGAAGCCTGCCCGTACCAGGCCATCGCCTTTGATGAACAGGCCGGAGGGGCCCGTAAATGCAACCTTTGTTTTCACCGGATTGATAAGGGGCTGATTCCGGCCTGTGCTGATAATGTCTGCCTGGCCCATTGTATTTACTTCGGTCAAACCGATGAGGTGGAATCGAAGAGCGCTGATAAAGCCTGGTTAAAGGAGCGACTGATTACGGATGGGAAAAGGCGATAATTTAAAGGATCAATGAAGTCGTTAGGAGTCTCAGGGCCGTCACCCCGGCGAACCCCGGATCTGGTCCGGGGCAGGCGCCGGGGTCCAGACACCGTCTCGGTGGAAACCGGCAACCAAACCATTGAACCTGGATTCCGACTTTTGTCGGAATGACGAAAATGGACGATACCGGACCTTTTGCGAAACCATCAGGATCGGGTTAAGGAGAAAACGGATGGCTGATGTCTATATCCATATCGGAGAAATGCTGGCCCGCAACGGTCGGAGGTATGCGGATGATATCGCCCTGGTGGAACGGATTCCCGGAGAAAAAAAGCGCCTGGAGATCACCTGGAAGGACTTGGACCGTAAGGCCAACCGGGTGGCCGCCTTGCTTCGGGAAAAGGGGATCAGGAGGGGCGATAAGGTCCTGCACCTCATGCACAACTCCATCGACTGGCTGGCGGCCTATTTCGGGATTATTCGTACCGGTGCCTGGGTGGTGCCGCTCAACTTCCGTTTTAGCAGCGCCGACATCAAATATTGCGCGGATGTGGCCGAACCTAAGATCTTCCTTTTTGGTGCGGAATTCACCGAGAGGATAGATCCTATTCGGAATGATCTGCCTTTTGTTGAGACCTTTATCTGCGCCGGAGACGACGTTCCTGCTTATGCCGAATCCATGGCTGTCGGTCTGGACAGGGCCTTAGAAGATCCCTTTCCCCTGGAGATAACCCCGGATGACCCTTGCGGACTTTATTTTACTTCCGGGACAACCGGCCAACCGAAACCAATCCTCCTGACCCACAAGAATATGGTCTGCGCCTGCATCACAGAAAATCTCCACCATGGCCAGACCCGAAAAGACAACTTCATCCTTATCCCGCCGCTTTACCATACCGGCGCCAAGATGCACTGGTTCGGGAGTTTGATTGTCGGCGGACCGGCGGTCATACTCAAAGGCTTCTCACCCCGATGGGTCCTTGAGGCGGTCAGCGAGGAGAGGGGCACCATCGTCTGGCTCCTGGTCCCCTGGGCCCAGGACATACTGGTCCAATTGGACAGCGGGGAATTGAAACTGGAAGACTATGAACTTTCCCAATGGCGTCTCATGCACATGGGGGCCATGCCCATACCGCCTTCGCTCATCCAGCATTGGCGGCATTATTTCCCGGATATGGCCTATGACACGACCTACGGCCTCAGCGAATGTGCCGGGCCCAATTGCATCCATCTCGGCGTTGAAAACAGCCATAAGGTCGGGGCCATAGGGAAACCCGGTTTTAACTGGGAAGCCCGGATCATCGATGACCAGGGAAATAATGTTTCCCAGGGAACACCGGGAGAACTGGCCGTACGCGGGAATGGCGTCATGAGGGAATACTACAAAAATCCCGAAGCCACAGCCAGGGCCTTAAGGGATGGCTGGCTCTCAACGGGCGACATCGTCCGGGAGGATGAAGACGGTTTTATCTATATCGTGGACCGGAAGAAGGATATTATTATCAGCGGCGGTGAGAATGTCTTTCCCGTTGAAGTGGAAAATTTTTTTCACACCCATCCGGCGGTCAAGGATGTAGCCGCCTTCGGCTATCCGGATGAACGGCTGGGAGAAATCGTCGCCCTGACGATCGATCCGAAACCTGGTATGGATCTGACGGAAGAGGAGGTCCTGGCCTTTGCTGAAAAACTGCCCCGCTACAAACGGCCCAGGAAGATCTTTTTCGGCCTGGTGCCGAGAAGCCCTACGGGAAAGATCGAGAAGCCGAAGCTGAGAAAGGAATACTGCGGTCGGGAAGAGGCGGTGTAAAGAAAGGCGCAAGGCTCAAGGTGCCTTACGCCTTCTTTGTGCATTTTTCGGCCTTCCTGGACAGATAGGCCAGACCGAGCTCCAGGCGGAGCTCCCGGCCGATGATTTCCGCCGGTGCGAAACGACGGATGAATTCGATTTCCTCTGAGGTGGGCGGGACGGTTTCAGTCAGGTCCCGGGCGACCTTGAGATCCCAGGGCACCTCCTGACGCACATTTTCCAGTTTAACGCCCGGATGGATCTGGGCCAGATAGATCTCCTTGGTCTCCGGATGGAACTTAAAGACTCCTTTAGGCGATAGCAACATGGTCGGTCCTGTCCCCGGAGGGAAAAGTCCTGATTTGTCCCGGCTGTCCCCGCCGTCAAGATATCCCGGAGAGGTAAGGTAATCGAGCTTTTCCCTAAACTCCCCGCCCCGCATGGTCAGGATAGTCCGTTTGGCATAGGAGATGAAGTCCGCTGCACCGCCCGATCCGGTCAGCCGTAATCTGGGGTTGTAATAATCGCCTACCACTGTTGTGTTTACGTTTCCGTATTTATCCACTTGGGCAACACCTAAGAAGCAGACATCCACAAACCCCCGGTAGGTCATGGTGAAGGTCGAGAAGAGGTCGGTGGCATAGGAGAACCCCCGGCAGGCATGGGCATCGGCGATGTGATTCAGGGGGATCAGCGGTTCGAAGTCGATGATGCCGGATTCCATCATCAGCACGGCGTGGGGGGCATGGAGGGCCTTGGCCAGGGCCCCGGCCGTGGTGGGCAGTCCCACCCCCAGAATGATATGGTCATAATCGCGAATCTCCCGGGCTACGGTGATGATCAGGAGTTCGTTGAGGGTGTAGGGTTTATTCATAAAGTAATCCTTTCTCCTTGATGATCCCTTCCAGTTCTTCCAGGGTGACGCCCAAAGACCGTTCCAGACCGGAATCATCCCAGATGGAGGTGAAGGCCGATCCATAGTTGGCCGGTGCCGAAAAATAGGATTTGGCCTTGATATCGGTCAGGATCCCGCTTCCAAATCGCTGAATATAACGGGACAGGTAGGCCTCCCGGTTCGGGCAGCCATAGACCCATTCGTCAAGCCAGGCCTCCAATCCCTCTTTTGTGGCCGCGGCGGCCACGAACAACCCGTACATCAAGCGGTCCTGATTGTAATAGCCGAGCACCTCTGTGGGGTGTGCCCCCCAGGGGACTTCGACCACAGCATCCACTCGGTAGGCGGGAATAATGGTCAGGTGGGGGCTGGAGCGGATTACTTCATGGTCGACGATTTCTTCACAGGAAACGATAATCCGCTTGCTGCACAGGGCGGCGGCCGGTACACTACCGATAGACCCCCAATACTGGGCATTCCCGTACCGGTCGGCCCGTTGCACATGGACGATGCAGACGTCCGGGTTGGCGGCCGGCACCGTCAGGATGTCTTTACCGGTATAGGGACACTGGATTACCCGGTACTTGTCCTCCCCCATAAAACCGCGTATTCTGAAAAGATCGGTAGCCATGATCCCTTCAAAAACCTGCATGAAAGAAAAACCGTGCATCCCGGCCATAAGCCGGGCATTATAATTGAAGTTGGTATAATCTTCTAATTCCAGGGTCTTGGCCTGAAGTGCCCGTTCAACTGCCGATCCGCCGTTTTTCCCACCCGAACGCAGGACGTAAGTGGTCACCAGACGGTCCACACAACCGGCGGCCACCAGGACCTCCACATCCAGGATACCCGACTGGGAATAGACCAGGAGATTTTTCTTTTTTTGGCGGGCCACCTCATAGACCAGTTCGGTGCAGGTACCCACGGTATAGTTGCCGATGATGAGCTCGGCACCGTCATGGACGAATTTTTCGATGGCCTTAGAGCAACTCATGATCTTATTATTATTTGGTTCTGCCATTTCTTCTTTCCGCTATCTTCTTGAAAATATTTTTGTGTTCAATTCCTTATTACAAAATGGCGGGCCGGTCAAGGAGAAAAAAGGTTTATAATCTTCATGCCCCGTTGAGACGTCACGAAACATGAAAATGGGTTTCGCCGAACATTATTGATGAACTTGCAAAACGTCATTCCCGTGTAGGCGGGAATCCAGACGACATAAAACCAATTAAAACCGCTGGATTCCCGATAAAGACATTCGGGAATGACGAAAAAAGTGCCGCGGTACTATTAATGCGGAGCTATTTTCGAACTAAAGATTTGACGTTGTTTTGAAAGGAGATATCGGGTATATTAAAAATTTTGGAAAAAAGCAAAAGACGACTCAGAGGTAAGGACTTTTCTATTGAATACTCATTCTCCTGAAATAATACCATCCCAACAATCCTCAAGCGTTCCCCAAAGAGGCTTTTACGGCTGGAGGATTATCATGGCCGGCACGGCCATCCTCTTTGTCTCTTCGGGGATCGGCTTCTACGGGCACGGGGCCATCCTGGATCCCTTGCGGGCCCAGTACGGCTGGTCCAAAGGGGTCATCTCTACGGCCATTTCCATGTATTTTGCAATTACCGGTGCTATGGGAATGGTGATCGGGCGACTCATCGACCGATACGGGTCAAAACCAATATTGATCTGTGGGGCGGCGACCATCGGAATCGGCTTTGTTCTCCTGAGCCGAGTGACCCAGATCTGGCAGTTTTTTGCGGTTTATTTCCTCATGGCCATGGGCTGGAGCGGTAGCTCCCTGATGCCTGTCAACACTCTGATCGCCAACTGGTTTTTTCGCCGCCGGGGATTCGCCATGGGATTGACTATGACCGGACTGAGCCTGGGGGGGATGGTCATGGTCCCTTTTGCTGTTTATCTTACCTCCCACTTCGGTCTCCGGACGGCCTTACCGATCCTCGGGGCCGTATTTTGGCTGGTGGTCATACCGACCGCGGTTTTTGTCATCAAACAGCGTCCTTCGGATGTGGGCCAATTCCCGGACGGAGAACAGCCGATGCCGATTTCCGGAAAAACCCCAGGCGAACGAGAAAGTTATGCCACTCAAATGCGGGTCTGGACCAGAGTCGAAGCCATGGGGACCACCGCCTTCTGGGCTATTGTGGTTTCCTTTCTGTTGACTTTGGGCGGACAGATCGCTTTTCTGGTCCACCAGGTGTCTTTCCTCAGTGAAACCCTGGGGGCTATGGGAGCCGCCTCGGCAGTGAGCGTTACGGCCGGGGCCAGCATCATCGGCCGCTTGTTCCTGGGACCGTTAGCGGACCGGACCGATAAACGGTATGTGGCCATGTTCTGCTTTTTTATCCAGGGCGTGGCTATTCTGGCTTTGTCCACTTTTCGCCAGGCGGTGGTTCTTTATCTGGGGACTTTTGCCTTCGGCCTGACCATGGGCGGGATCGTCATGATGCAGTCCCTTCTTATCGGAGAGTGCTTCGGCATAGTTTCTTTCGGGACCATTATGGGTTTGTCCGGCCTGTTCTCGATGCTGGGAGCGGCCTTTGGCCCAGCCATCGCCGGACTCATCGTGGATGCCACCCAGGACTACAGAGTGGCTTTTATTATATTTGCCGTGGCCAGTTTTTTGGCCATGGTGTCTGTTTTTTTCGCCAAACCACCCGCACCGGTGGCTGTCCCTTGCCGTCCCTGCATTAAGCCCTGCCCTGCGGGTTCGGGGGAATGAGTTCTGTGTTTGGAGTTAGGAGTGAGGAGTGAGGGGCGCAGTTGATAAAACGTGGGTTGATTTATGATCTATGAAACTGCTGTCCTGGCGGAAGGCCTCCTGTTCCCTGAAGGTCCCCGCTGGCATAATGAAAAACTATGGTTCTCCGACATGCACGACTGTTGGGTCAGGACTGTTGATCTCAGTGGTAAAATGGAAAAGATTTTCGAAGTGCCCCATTCGCCTTCCGGCCTGGGTTGGCTTCCTGACGGCCAACTGCTGGTGGTTTCCATGATAGATCGCCGCCTGCTACGGCTCGATCCCGAAGGGCTCTCGGAAGCGGCCGATTTGATGGATCTGGCCTCTTTCTATTGCAACGATATGGTGGTCGATCAGCAGGGCCGGGCCTATATCGGAAATTTTGGTTTTGATTTGGCTGCCGGTGCCCCGTTGGCCCCGGCAGAAATTGTGCTGGTATTCCCGGATGGCCGGGCGCGGATAGTGGCGAAAGACCTCCTTTTTCCTAACGGCTGTGTCATCACACCGGATGGCCGAACTTTGATCGTGGCCGAGACCTTCGGCAACCGTCTGACGGCTTTCGATATTGACCCGGACGGCTCTCTTTCCAACCGCCGCTTGTGGGCCAATCTGGAAGGTGTTCATCCCGATGGGATCTGTCTGGATGCCGAGGGGGCGGTCTGGGTAGCCGCCCCCAGTCCCGGTTTGGTTCTCCGTGTCCTTGAGGGCGGCAAGGTTACCGACCAGATGCGGGTATCGACCAAACCCTTTGCCTGCATGTTAGGCGGTCCGGACCGCCGTATCCTTTTTGTCTGCACATCAGGTTCTTATATTTCAGATGAGGGTAGACCTCGGGCCGGAGGGCGAATAGAAATGGTCGAAGTCAAGGTCTCCGGTGCGGGGCTACCGTAATCAACTACGGAATTTCAATTTTTGGTCTGTTTAGCTTTTTGAAAAACTGTTTTCACCGCAGAGGCGCAGAGACCGCAGAGAAGAAAATTTATTGATTGCCGTTGAGGGGCCGGCAATCAATAAGCTTCGCTACCCTTAGGCCGGCTTCCAAACGGAAGCCTTTGATTTAGGGCGACGAAGTCGACCGCATAATTATTGGCCGGAGGTCAGGACTGGTTAGTACAATCCCGCCTCTCACGGGATTGTACTAAAAAAAAATTCTCTCTGCGTTCTTCGCGCCTTTGCGGTAAATAATAACATTCTTTTCAAACGGCTAAAGTCTTACTAATTTTTTTATTTAAATTCTCTGTCTTCCCCTTAAGAATGGCCATTCCCAATTCAAAGGTATTTTTAAACGGTTCCTGCCGGTCGGCCCTCAGGTGCATGGTGATGGCCTCGGTGGGACAGACGCCGGCACACAGACCGCAGCCGAGACATTTATCCCGGTTGACCCAGGCGGTTTCATCCAGGGATATGGCCTTGACCGGACAGCGGTTCAGGCACTCTTCGCAGGAAAGGCAGGTCTCTTTATCCACCACGGCCTCATACAGGGCATTCATGTATTTTTGTTTGTCATGGCCTTTGAAGACCATCCCTTTCATCGAGGCGCAGCAACAGGGACAACAGTTGCAGATATTGGACAGATGGGCGGTATTGGCCCCGGCATGGACCAGACCGGCCTTATCGGCCTCTTCGAGAATTTGAATGGCCTCGTCGGCCGTGATCTCTCTTCCCATCTTGTTTTCTATATAGTATTCCGCAGCCACTCCGAAGCTTAAGCAGGTTTCCCGTGGATAATCACATCCGTGTCCAAGGAGACGGGTCTCTTTCCGGCAGATGCATTCGGCAACGGCTATTTTCCGGGCGGCCCGAACTTCCTCTTTGAGCTTTTCAAAAGGGAAGAACACCAGATCGGCATCGATTTTTCTGGTTATAGGAATAACTTTGAAACCCGGTATATTGCTGGCCCCCATTTCATCCTGATAGGCTTCATCGTAATATTGCCGGCAAAGTTCGGCTAATTCCCGATCCATCCTTTCCACCGAATACTCATACAGACCGATCATAAAGGGGGCGATGTTGTATTGGGTTTTTCCCTGGCGGCGAAGCCTGAAAAGAAGCCCTTTCCGGGCCATGGCTTCCAATTTTTCTTCCAGTCCGTCAAGGGATACACCGGTCCGCACGGCGATTTGTTGGGGGTCTTCAGGAAAGGGAGTCACCAGGAGGGCCAATTCTGCCTCCGGCTCGGAAAATAATTTTCTGAGAATTTTTATTTCAACCCCGGACTGCGTTTTCGGAAATCCCAGGGGCAATTGGTCCAGATAGGCCCGCAATTTTTCAAAGGGATCATTCGGCATGGCTTTTATCCTTTTCTTCGTAGGATAGGGGAATTATCAATTAAACCGATAAGTAGCACTTTTTTCTTTTGATTACAAATTTTTATTGATTTTTTGTTTGATTTTTGCGTTGATAAAAGGGGGATCAAGAGCGACAGGCTAAGGGGAGAGATTTTCTCCCCCCCCCCCTGTGAAAAAGGGAGGTCGAGAGAGACCATCGTTAGACGCGCATGTCTGATAGTAGCTGACTACTGGTGGCAGCGAGAGAGATCCATGTCAATCCTGGAAGCCTTGACGGGTTATAAGAAAGAATGGATGAGCTTTGAAATTTGAAGTTATTAGCCAAATTGAAGCAATCGAGGTTATCGCAGTCGGGACCGGCATCCGTAATTTGGCATATCTTGAAAAAATTTATGGATCGGGGCGATGGAGAAAGCTCAAGGGCGAAGCTCAAATCAGGCTTCTCAATGGAAATATCAGGTGGGTTGAGTTACACGGGTACGAAGCTCATGGGATTGGCCGTAAAGATATCAAAATTAAACGTTACTTGGAATAAGTCAATGATTAAACACAATAAACATTTCGCCATCTGTGTCGACAATGCCGATTACGAAGCCTCTCTGATCTTGAGAAAGATTTATGAGATCATTCCGGATGAAACAGCCGCCAGGGACGATCTTTTAAGAATTGTGGATGAGAGCGGGGAGGACTACCTCTATCACAAGAGTCATTTTGTAGTGGTGGAGTTTCCAGTTGAAGTGGAGCATGCATTGCTCGCGGCGCAGGGTTTGACCGCGCGGCAGTAATTGATGCGCGAGTGGAAATAGGATTTCAGAAAACGCTACGAAGTCAGGACAATGCGGATAGGTGTGGTCTGCGGAAGGAAGCAGTTAGCGGGACAACACGAAACGCTGACAATCGCTTCAACCCGAAACGGCTCCTATCAGTTTATGGTAAAATTCAACCCTTATATAGGCCTGTAAGCGTTCCATAGAATGGACTTCCGAGGTTTTCCTATGAAACACGAGGAATTACTTCTGGGATGGGGACGTTGTTCAATTCATTCAGAAAACCATTAACCCGTTCCAGATATTGTCCGTCTGGTGGGGATTTATGTGGGTGTACAAGAGAAAAACATCTCGATGCCATTCAGTGAAATTGAACTGAAGCTTATTGAAAACATAGTCGGAAAATTGCCTGAGCGGAGATCCCCGGCGCATCTTCGCGATAAACTGCGGACGATCTTTAAAGTCGAAGGGCAGGATGTATCCGTTTACGAGGAAAGACCAGGCTGGGATAATCCGCAAGAATGGACCAGTTCGCCTATGGCCAAATTTAAATACATCAAAAAAATAATGTCTGGAAACCCTATCGGATGAGAAGAGACCTGAAAAGGCATTCTTACGAAATGCCCCAGGGTACAAAAAGTCTGGAAGCCCTGGTCAAAGAGGTGGATAGCGATCTCCACGGAGCATTCTTTGTCTGATTTAAAACAGGAGGAAAAATGAACGAATTATTGAATTGGTATGACGGACTGGAAATTATTTCTAAGGTATTGATCAGATGTTTCGTAATGGGTTTCATATTAACCCTATTTTGGTTTTGCCTCTTTTTGTTTGGCGGGGATATAGGCTTTAAGACACATTCTAATTTATTCCAAATATCAAGGCATGAATACGATATGATGAATTACTATGGGATGGCTTTTGTGAAAGCCTGTAATTTCATATTTTTTCTATTTCCGTACATAGCAATCAAATTGGTATTAAAACGAAAGAGGGGATAATAAACGAACCTGGATACAGCCAATCCCCCAAACTGCGGCTCAGGCTGATCCCGGTGTTAAACAGAATCGACAGGTAAAGCAATCTTGACATTATATGCATCAAAGGTTTTTTGGGTTGGCAAAATAAATATGTCAAACGTATTATAATAAGAATGAAATATAATAAAAATGAAATAGATTACTTTTTCTTCCCTCTGCCCAGGAAGAGTCTTAGAATTAGGTTCAAGGTGCCAGGAGATTTAAGATAAGGGTGAAAATAAATCGGAAGGAGGGCTGATGATTTTTCTAAAAAAAAGTTCTAAAATTACCAAGTATATACTCTTCTTTTCTGGGGTGCCTCTTATTTTGGCCTTTGGCGCACAGGTGACGGCCGCCGCTCTGACTACAAACCCTCAACCTAATGGGTCCCAAGGGACCCTGGTGCAATGGACCCCTTATCCCACTCCTTATCCTTACCCCCAACCCTACCCGCCCAGTTATTATCCCCCTTCATCGGAATCCTACGGAACTCGGGATGTCAGACCTTCCGGTTGGATTTTTATCGAAGTCGATCCCCCTGATGCGACAGTATTCATAGACGGAAACAAACTGGAGCCCTCGAAAGACAACACTTATGAGGAGGGGGTCCTTACCGGCATGCATAAGGTGGTGGTGAAAAAATCCGGGTATCAGGATTACCTGGAGATCGTGACCGTTTCAACCGCCGCCACCCAGAGGCTGATGATCCGGCTGAAAAAGATAAGATAGGGGTTAACGGGGCCTTTCCTGTTGTCCCGACTTTTCCTGGGGCTGCTCCTGGGACCGAGGCGGTTTGGTCTGCTCCGGTGTTTTTTGGAGTTCAGCGGGCTTCCCCGCCCCTTCAGGTTTCAGGCGTTCAGGACGTGGCTGTTCGGGCCGTAGAGGTGGGGGCAGGGGTCTGCTCATGGCCGGAGGTTGTCCTTGAGGAACGGGTCTCGGAGGAGTGATCCGTTCAGGTTTTTCAACCGGTTTAGGTTGTGGACCTGCCGGTCTTTGTTGTTCGGGGCGCACCTGTTCAGTGCGTGGTGGTTGAGGTTCAGGTCTACCTGCGGCCGGAGGCTGTCCGGGGGAGACGGGTTTCGGCGAAATGTTCCGTTCACGTCTTTCGATCGGCGCGGGCTGCAATTGCGGAGCCGGTACTACTGGCCTTTGCCGTTCGGGACGTACCTGTTCGGGGCGTGACGGCTGAGATTCGGGTTTGTCCGTTACCGGTGGTTGCCCGGGTTGGGCCGGCCTGGGGGGAGCGATCCGCCCGGGTCTTTCAACCGGCGCCGGTTGGACTTGCAGTGCCGGTCCCGAACGCTCCGGCTGCCTTGTTTCGGGCCTTTCGATCCGAGTTGCCGCCGGGTCTTCTCCCCGTCCTTTGATTTCCCTTGGCGGGAGCCTTAGCTCGGATTTCGGCCGGTTCATCTGATCGGCCGGGACGAGATAATTCATGGCCTTTGGGGCCTCGATCCGTGAAAGGCGGTCGGGTCTGCCTTCAGGGATCTTCTTTACCTGCTCGCGGAGCAAGACCGGATTTTCTCTCCGGCCCTCATGGATGACCCTTTCATTCTGCCTGATTCGGTTTATTACAGTAAGATGAGGTTTCTCGTTTACTCTTGCGGTTGTGAAGTTGAACCGTTGTCGCAGGTCCCTATAATCGGTTATTACCGTATCATTGATTACCGGGGCAGCCCGGTAGCGGCTGACGATGGCGTTCTGGTTCATATCGGTCACGCGGACATTCCGGTAGGTTCGGACGCCGAAGAAATGGTCCCGATTGACGACAATGGCCTGGCTGACATAGGTATAATTACGGACATCGACGTGGATCCGGGTGATGTTGACCTGATTGACGACGATGGTATGAGGGCCTCCCCAGTTACGGTGGCAGTAATAGGGCTCATGGGGGGACAGGGGGATCCAGCCCACATGGGTTCCATGATGGATCCAGGACACCCTTCCGGGATACCAGAAAAAACCCACATTGAGCAGGGGGAGACCCCTGCTCACCACAGCCACCGGCGGGGCCCAACACCAGCGATGGTTCAGGTAGATCCAGTTCCCGTAATGATGGGTAAGATACCCGAAGGGTTCAGCCGGGATCCAGGTCAAGTCCCCGTACCAATCGGTCCAGCGGCCCACGGTGAAAGGCGACCAACCAGGGCCAATGGCAATAGGCCGCCAGACCCAACAGGGTTGACCTTGGTAATAGACGTTTTCCCAGGTGCCGTTCTCATCAAGGGCATGGGCGTCATAATGAAGGCTGTGGGGAAGATATTCGGCAGATCTTGCCCCGGCGCTGGTTTTGGCCGCCCAAAAGTTTTCACGCCTGGCGTTCCATCGATCCCATTCAGGGTCGACGGTCCCCTCGCCGGAGACCACCAGTTGCCGGTCGGCCAGGATCGATGAAGAGCCTGCCGAGACTTCGTACCTGGCGTTGGTTGCCGAATGGATGAAACCGACCTTTCCGCCCAGAGCCACCACTTCCACAGAGTTTTCGCCCACATAAAAGTCGAAGACCGCCCCTGGATCGGCCAGGACATAGCCAAAGGGACAGGTGGATTTGACGACCGTATGAGAGCTTTTGTTATAAAAACGGGCCACACCGGAAGCCACATCCGTTTCGGACAGGTCGGAATACAGGGCGATGAATTGCATCTGGGTGCCCTTCCCCATTCTGACCCAGGTCCCGTTGGGGACGATCAATTCCGCTCTCCCCTGGCTTCCCGTATAGAAGGTATCCCCCGTAGTGAAGGGGGCATCTTTGACCACAGCCACCCAGTCCTGTTCGGCATCAATAAACCTAAGAAGGCTCCCTTTGATATAATAGACACGGCCTACAGTGGTGGCCGGCTCATCGGCAGCCGAAAAGGGGGGGAACAAGGCCGACAAGGCCAGACATAAACCAACCCACACGCCTATCCATCGGTTCATCGTTAAACTCCGTTATCTGAAATATCCGCTGATCATCACTGCGGCTTTTGCATCTTTTTAAATGATTAGACCATCAAAAGAGTCAGAAGGTAAATAAGGCGCATACTTTATTTTTTTATATATAATGCTGTACGTTGGCAGGGGTAGGGGGGATTTTAATCTGTGGGGGGTAGGGGCTCTTTAATTCCATTTTCATTCTATGTGTCGTCCCCCGGGACCCTGAGGGTTTAATACCTGATAGAGGGTTTCACTCAGGGCGGCGACACTGAATGGCTTGGTGACTCTGCCCTTAAATCCATACTTCTTGAATTCGGATAATACCGGATCACCGGAATAGCCGCTCGAAACGATGGCCTTTACCTGGGGATCGATTTCCAATAATTTTTTGATGGCCCTTTTTCCCCCTACTCCCCCGGGGATAGTCAGGTCCATGATAACGGCATCAAAAGGAGTTCCGGAATTTTTCGCTGATTTATATTTTTCAAGGGCCTCATGGCCGTCATAGGTTATTTCGACCTTATAGCCCAACTCCCCCAAAATGTCGGTTATTACCTGGTTGACCAGAGGATCATCATCCATTACCAGTATTTTCCCGAAACCCGGCAAAGTTTTTTCAGCCGATGCCGATTGTTCCTTCCAGGGGCCGGTAGCCGCAGGAAGATGAATAATAAAAAGAGTCCCCCGGTCAGCCTCTGATTCAACGGAAATTCTTCCATCGTGCCGGTGAATGATGGAATAGACCGTGGCCAACCCCAGGCCGCTTCCTTTGGGCTTGGTGGTAAAATAGGGGTCAAAAATCTTGGGCAATATGTCGGAGGGGATGCC
>JACRBX010000009.1 GCA_016219225.1 Deltaproteobacteria bacterium | reverse complement strand
TACGGTGATGATGTTAATACCCTCACGGTGGATGGCCTGGAGTAAGGAATATAAGGTGGTGGTCTTTCCGCTGCCGGTCGGCCCGACAACCAGGATCAAGCCCTGGGGGCGTTCGATCATGGTCGAAAGCCGTTCCAACTGGGGTGTTGGAAGTCCCAGTTGTTCCAATCCCAAAAAGGTTTGATGGGTATCCAGAAGGCGGACCACGATCTTTTCTCCCCACCGGGTGGGCAGGAAGGACACCCTGAGATCGATGCCCTTTCCCTGTGAGAGGATTCGGAAACTTCCATCCTGGGGAATCCTCTTTTCACTGATATCCAAATTGCAGTTGATCTTGTATCTGGAGACCAGGGACTCCAGGACCGATCGGGGAAAGACCGGTCCTTTTTTGAGCCAGCCGTCTATCCGGTAACGGACTTGCACCGTTTTTTCAGAAGGCTCAATATGGATGTCGCTGGCTTTCAACCGGATGGATTCCTCCAATAGGGCCTTTTGAATCTTGACCGCCGGAGATTGTTCCACCTCCTTGGAGATCTGATCTAAGGCGAGTTCCCTTTTAATGATGCTGATACTCGGTCGGGCCGAGGCAATCATTTGCGGTTTCCTCTCAAAATATTAAAGAAAATTTATTTCCTAAAAGAAGGAGCAAGGATTATGCCATCCCCCCTCACCCCCCTTTTTCTATCCACCCAAAGGCGGGCCGCCCTTTAAAAAAGGGGGGCCGAGAGGGATTTATCGAGACTTTTTAACACAGCTAAATGAGTACAACTGAACAGTTTTTATCCACTTGCTATACTCGAAACTTGCATCTTGAAACTTGAAACAGGAACCCAAGATCCCGGTTTCTGTGAACCTTCTTCCAACTACGGACTCAAAAGCACTAGTTAAATATCCATTTTTTTTGAAATTCAAATTTTTTTAGACAGGACTTACCGGGTTACCTGGGTTTTTTGCGTCTTTCCGGAAGAAGAGGTTACGCTCGTTAGCCATTGCCCTACCCCGGCTGATAGGACTGGACGAACTGGACGACCGAGGGAAGAATCGGGACAGAGGTAAAGGGAGTTAAACCAACGGAGGCTAAGGCTGCTGGGGTCCTATGAGGAAAAAAGAGATAAAAACGATTGAATAATCTGTTATCATAATCTATCCTGGATATTGTCAATCAGCTTATTAAAATAATCCGGCACGTTGGCTTCAAAAGTCATCTGCTTGCCGCTGGTCGGGTGTTTGAAGGAAATCAATTTGGAATGAAGTGCTAAACGACTGTACCCATCCTTGGCTTTTCCATATTTACGATCTCCTACGATCGGATGTCCCTTATCAGCCATATGTACGCGTATCTGATTCTTCCTGCCGGTCAAAAGATTAATTTCCAGCAGACTAAACTGCTTGGTCTCTTTATGCACTTTATAGGCAGTATGTGCCAGTTTGCCTTTTGTAACATCCGTTGTGGAATAGACGACATAAGCCTTGTTCTCCGCCAGGTATGAGGTAATAATTCCCTCTTTTGTGGATAAGTGACCATAGACCACCGCAACATATTTTTTATCCGTGCCTTTCCACTGAGCTTTTAAATGTAACCTAACTTCTTCACTTTTCGCAAATATCAATACGCCGGATGTCCACTGGTCCAACCTATGAACTACGAAAATTCGATTTCGCGACTTAAGACAGCCTTTGCGTACATAATCGCTAAGAATGTAGGCGGCCGTCTTGAATTTATTAGTCTCCGTCCCCACTGTCAATAGCCCCGCAGGCTTATCTACCACCAGGATATCTCTATCTTCGTAGAGTATTTCTAACCCTCTTGGCAGATGTTTACGGGTCAAGTCTTTTTTCTTAAGCATACTGATTACTTTTCTATCTTATGGGAGTTTATTTGCACAGTTTATTTTCTGAATCTGAAGGGGTCTAAGAATCTGAATGCTGCTGAAGCTGAAGGAACTGAAGCGGTCGGGCCATGAATTCTTCACCCTTTTTGTTTTGGATCACCTTTTGGTCTAAAAGATTCCAGTTGGAGATGCCAGTGATGCGATCATTTTTCACACCTCGTGGCGCCAGGTGAACATGAGGGTTTGATATGGATGGATCTTTTGAGATTTGGAGTTGGGCCATAAATCTCCTTAAGATCTTAAAGAAGCGGATTTATAAGATTGGATCTCCAAAAAACTGTAAGGAACGGAAGGCTGTCTCTCGCCCACTTCCTTCGGTCGTTCGAGCTCTCAGAGTGCTCAGAGAAGATATCTTTCTTTTTGGCTGCCTTTGAGAGGGAGGGCAGCCAAACCATCTCAGCCTAAGGTAAAGTGCACGGTTGTGGGGTCAGAGGGAACGTTGTTTCATACGTTGCATAACGTTACATAACTTCTGAAAAGACCTGCCGAGAAATGAAAAATGATGGGGAATCAACAGCAAATGGTTTTTGTCCCCTCGTTCTTTACTCCCACTCCTCCAAGCCGCTGGCCAGAACCGTCTGCCTGGCCGGTTGGACGGTGCGATAGACCTCGGCCGGGGTGCGTTTCCGGCCGTCAACGTTCAACAGATGGTCCTCGATGGAAATACCGAACAACTTTTCGTTTTCTTGAAGAAAAGGCAGGATAAGCTGCCAGTCCTGCTCGGAGAAGGGAACGATTTCCCCGCCGTTGAGCTGTTCGGTCACGATCTTCTTAAAAGGATCACGGATAAAGATGGCTCCGCCAGAAGCCAGGGAAAAAAGATTCGAACCGGGGTAAGGCGTTTCCTGGGGGATGATCTTCCCCTGGCCATCCACAGTCAGGCCGTTGAGGATCACAAAACCCCCACCGTTATGGGGATCGCCGGCCATGAAGGATTCGGCTAAGAAATCCAGGGCCGTTC
Source organism: Deltaproteobacteria bacterium (assembly GCA_016219225.1). NCBI lineage: Bacteria > Pseudomonadati > Myxococcota > Myxococcia > Deltaproteobacteria bacterium. The sequence continues at coordinate 10,773 of JACRBX010000009.1, read as the reverse complement.
CGTTGATGACCACTTTCGGCCGGCCCACGGCATTGATCAGCGGCCGGCCGGCGACATTGCCCAGCACATAGACCTCTCCGCCCTTGGCCCCGTAAAGAAAAGTCTGGCCGGCATCGCCATGGACGACTATTTTACCGCTTTTAAGGATCTGGCCCAGTTGATCCTGGGCGTTTCCATGGACCTGAATTTCCAGGCCGTCTATCCCTGAACCCAGATAGTCTCCGGAGCTCCCATAGGCGTCGATGCGCACCCCCTGGGTCTCGGGGCCCAAACCGCAGCCCAAAAATCGTTGGCCCCGGTAGGCATAGCCGATAAACCGTTTCCAGCCCAGTTCATAGGCCTTGACGACCAGACGGGCATCGCAGTCTTCCCCTTCCGGTGGAAACTGCCCGCCGTTAATGACCAGGAATTTTTCCCCGCTCGCCGGGGCCCGCAGGGTTTGGCGCTGGGCATAATCGATCCGGAAAAATAATTTCCCGGAAGCCTCATTCAAAAGGGGCAGGGCCTCAAAAATATTCTCCAGGGACTGGTTGACCATTTGCAGCAGGGAACGGCGCCGTTTGGTCCCGGTCGGGTAACGGCGGTCCAGGAGCAGGGTCAGCAGTTCGATAATCCCTTCCTTTGATTTTTCTTCCCGGGCCAAGAGTTCCAGATGCTTTAAGAAACTGCCGAACCGGGCATAATCTCCCTCGGAAATGAAATTCTGCAAAGAAGAAAATAATGAGGCGATCTCTCCTTTTTTCAACCCCTCTTGGATCTTTTTTTCAACCCCTCCGCTCATCGCGGCGGTTTTCAGTTCAATACGAAAATCATAAGGGGTCCGGTCGGCAGGGACATCGACCGCCCGCCCGAATTTATCCTGACAGGCCAGCTTCCACTGATCGGGCCCGGATTCCTTCACCGTAAAAATGAACGACCCGCCATCGGTATAGCTTCCGCCCCGGGCATTCCAATAGCGGTCGGCCACAGTCCCGAAACGGGGATCTTCCCGGGCCAGGCTTTGCAGCGTGGCGTCGATGGCCTGTTTTTCGGAACAGACCAGGCCGATCTCCACCTCCCCTTTTTGCAGGGCAAAGACCTGGGGCCGCAGCATGGCCGTATCGGTGATGCCGATCAATTGATAAGCCTTACGCCCGGTCAGATTACGGGCAATGATGAAAAACCAGGGTCCGTCAGGGGATCCATGGATCTGGGTGGTTTGGATCTGGCGATAGATTTTTTGTTTTTCCAAAGGCAGATTATCAAAATCCATTTCCGTGGTCGGGGCCAGGGATTCGATGATGTATTCCAGGGGATACCCATAGACCCGGTTTAAGAGATCAAAAACCTGGACGGAGACCTCCGTGTCGGTCAAAAACAGGGGGACCACGTTGCGCTGATAGAGGTATTCGCTGACCGAATAGTAATTGGCAAAATCGCCGTTATGGACCAGGGCCTCATCCAGACCGATAAAGGGGTGGGCCCCGCCGGGATGCCAGACCCTACCCTTGGTAGGATAGCGCTGATGGGCGATCCAGACATGGGCCTTAAAATCTTCCAATAAATAATACTGGGTGACCTGTTCGGCATAACCGACGATCTTCAGGATCATCATGTTCCGGCCGTGGGAAAGGACAAAGGCCCTTTTTTCTCCCAGGGAGCTGTAATAACTCTGATTCAGTTGAAAGGTGTTCTGATAGACGAATTCTTCGGCGGCCTTTTCAGGAGACAATTTCTCCAAATGCCGTTCTTTCTGAAAGGCCTCCACGACCTCGGGTTTAACCCGGACAAAATAGCGTTTGACCCGGGGGGGTTCTATTTCCAGTCCGGGGACCTCCCTGAAATCCTTTACCGTGGGCACAAAAGCCTCATGATCGACCTGAAAATGGGGACGGATATACCGGGCTTCCAACTCCTTCAGGACCGTCGGGTCCAGCAAGGCGATTTGCAGTAAAAAATCCGCTTCCAAAGTCGCCTGATCGACGCCCAGCTTGGCGGCCTCCAGGCCGACGGCGGCAATGCCCCCACCCTTTCCGTTGCCGCGGTTGTGCATCTGGACCGAGGGCTCGAAGATATGCCGGCCGCTGACCGGGATATTACAGGCAAAACCGGTGACCCCGCAGCCCCCTTCCTCGGCATCGGGATGCCTGGGCAGGTGAAGGGAACGATCGGCCTTTTCCAACAAATGGGCACGGGAATTAACAATGGCTTGGTAAAATTGTCTTTGATTCATGATAGTACCTTTAAGCGAAAATAGGGTTCGGGATTCAAGGTTTCGAGGGTTCAAGGTTTTTTATGCTAATATCTATTCACTTGAATCCTTGGCCCCTTGATTCCTTGAACCCTGATTATTTTTTATTCCAGCTCTCCCTCAAGAACTTCGTCCTTGATATAATCCAGATGTCTGACCACATCCCACCGACCGACCAACTCACTGATCCGGGTCATGCCCAATCTTTTCAGGATGGTCTTGAGCTGCTTCATCCAGGCTATATAATTATTGATGATCCGCTGGGTCCCCCAATCCTGGGTCATGAGATTGGTCAGTTCCGGATCGGTGGTGGCGATACCCCGGGCACAGCCCCTGCCGGATTCACAGTTATGACAACGCAGACATTCCATGGCTACCATGTCGTTGGTGCCCAGACAGACCCCGTTGGCCCCCAGGGCGATAATCTTAGCCACGTCGAAGGCGGTCCTGATCCCGCCGCTGGCGATCAAGGTCAGGTTGTCCCGGATGCCTTCATCTTTTAGGAACTTGTGGACCTTGGGAACGGCGTACTCGATGGGCATGGCGATATTTTTCTTGGCAATATCCGGGGCCGCACCGGTGCCGCCGTAGCTTCCATCCATCTGCAGGATATGGGCCCCGGCAAAAAAACTGCCCACGGCCACCATATCCACGTCGGTCGGGGTTGAAACCTTGACCGATACCAGGGCCCTGGGATTAACCTCCTTGATCCAGTCGATGTGCTTCTTATGGTCTTCCACCGAATAGACACTATGAAAGGGGAAAGGAGAGAACAGGGAAGTCCCCACCACGGCCTCGCGCATCCGGGCCACCTCAGGAGTAACCTTGTCTCCCAAAAGATGGCCGCCCAGGCCCGGCTTGGCCCCCTGGGCATATTTAAACTCGACGATCCTGACCCGCTGGATGGTCTCCTCCCGGACTCCGAAGAGCCCGGTAGCCACCTGGGTAATGATATGATCATCGTAAGGGATAAGCTCATCCGGGAAACCGCCTTCACCGGTACAGCAGAAGGTCCCCCAGGCCGCGGCCGCCCGGACCCTGGAGAGGATAGCATTGATGCTGACCGATCCAAAAGACATCCCTCCCAGATAGAAGGGCACCGGCAGGGTCACCCTGGGCCGTTCATCCCCGGTACGGTTAAGTTCCAGGGCCAGGGAAATCTCTTCCCCCGGTCCGTCATCCTCTTTCAAGGGCGGCAGGACCAGACGGAGTTTATCGAAGCCGCCTCCGGAATTTCCGGTTTTATAATTGAGCCCCTGATAGGGGATGTCTCCGGTTTCGGCCATGTGCCAGGTGCTGGCCAACAGATCGGCGGTCCAGCGATTGTCCCCCAATACCTCAAAGGAGGGATTGGGGTTCAACACGATGGCTTCCTTGGGGCAGCGGGCCACACAAAAAAATGCGTTCTTTTGGCAAGCCGGTCCGAGGCACAGATGGTCCTTGACGACCTTGGGACGTTTCGATCCGGGTTGAAAGACCCCGTAAGGACAGAGTTTCAGGCAAAGACCGCAATTATCACAATCCTTGCGGATGACCAGACGATATTTTCCCAGGGCATGGCGAAATCGGGTCGGTGCCGGCTTGACCTCCGGGAACATGAATGGAGCAGCATCAGACATAGGTTAATTCCTTTTACTTAAAGGGAGAAAAATCTCCCTTTCCAGGTCTTCAAAAAACATGGCCCGGCCCATTTCACCCCGCAGACGCCGGGCTTCACGGATCCCCATGGCCCCCATGACCTCCAGAAGCTGGTTGTACCAACCGGCTATGAGATTGCGGATCCGGGCCTGTCCCCGGGGGGGATAGGTCTGCGCGATATTGACCGGACAGGGGATACCTTCGGCACAGCGCCGGCAGACCCGGCATTCCAAAGCGATGAGCAGGGGGATATCCAGGGTTACGGCATCGGCCCCGCAGATAATCAGCTTGGCCAGGTCTTCGGCCATAGCCACCCCCCCCCCGGCCAGGATGGTGATCTGATCCCGAAGGCCGTTTCTGACCAGGTGCAGATGGACCTCTTTGATCCGGTCTTTGATAAACCAGGGGTCCTCCCCCTGTTCCCGGCCGATTTCATCGGCAGTAAAATGGATTATTTCCATTCCGGCCTCGGTCAGTTTCAAGGCCCGGTCCCGGGCCTCGGCGCTTAAAGGGACCCGAACGGCAATCACCGCTTCCGGATTCAGATCTTTAAGCCTTTTCTGCCAATTCTTGACCTGTGGGTTATCGGGAATTTCGATCAACCGGAGTTTTTTCAGGACCGACTGGTCGAACCCCTGGGGATCAGTGGTCAAATAGAGCATCATGTTATTCAAATAAGGCTTCAAACCCGGTTGCCAATCTTTTTGATCGATGATGGTAAAAGTGCCCATATTTTTGGCTGCCCTGAGCAGGGTGGGATTGATGCGATCCCGGGGCGGAGAAAAAGGCAGGATATCAAAAATGATGGGCAGCGGGATCTCCACGGATGGGTAGGGAACGGACAGGAGATTTCCCTGGCCATCGAATTCCAGGGCCTTGTGCTTTCGCCCCAGATCGACCTGGGTGCTGATATACTCCCGGCCATGTATCCCGTCCCGGGTAGGCCGGACGATTTCCGACATATCCGTCCACATGGCATCAAAACCGGGTCCGGAAAAAGGCCCGCCGTATCCGGCACCGGAAACGGGGATACGTCCGGATTCGGCCTGGTACCAGAGCTTGGAGATAATCTCCGGGGTCCAGTAGCTGTCCCCCAGGTTCTTGTAATTGGGATTTAAGGCCTTGTGGATCAGCCGGTTCGGACAATTCTGGACACAGCGGAAACAGTCTTTGCACAAACTATCCAGGGAATCCGACATGAAACGGGAATCGAGTTTTCGTTTATCATAGACGCCGTAGACACATTCCCGCTTGACACAACGGGGGCATTTCAGACAACCCTCTTCCCAGGCGATAACCCCGGAGCGGATAACCGTTGGAAAACGGTTGGGCACCATGGCGGTATGGATATGATATTTGGGTGGCATATTCCCTCTATAACAAAAAAGTTACCAATGAATTAGGTTAGGATTTCATGGTTAATTAATTAAAATTTTAGTTTAGAGTTCGGAGTTCGGAGTAAAACCAAGTCACTCCGAACTCTAAACTCTGAACTCCGAACTAAAATGGTCTCGGCAACAGCCCGGCTTCTTCGACGATCTGGGGGACCACATCTTCCCATTCAATGGCCATGATATGGACTCCCTGAACCCCGGCCATTTCCTTAAGGGCCTGGATGGTCTCGACGCTGATTTTAATCCCTTCCTGGCGCTGTTGTTTGGCCGGAACGGATTTCATGCGCTGGATCATTTCGTCGGGGATGTCCATGCCGGCCACCTGGCTCTTCATATATTCGGCCATCTTGGCGGATTTAAGCGGGGTTATCCCTCCCAGAATATGGACCTGCTTTTCCAGGCCCCGGTCCGTAACCTGGGTCATCCATTCTTTAAACCGCTCCAGATTGTAAATGCACTGGGTCTGGATAAATTCGGCTCCGGCCCGGACCTTCTTGGCCAGTCTGATGACCCGGTAAAAGAAGGGGTCGGCAAAGGGGTTGGCCGCGGCACCTACAAACAGGTCCGGAGGCCGGGTCAGGGCATCACCGCCCAGGACCTGGGCCTCATCCCGCATCCGTCGAACCACCCGGATCAATTGAATGGAATCTAGATCGAAGACCCCTACGGCCTGGGGTTGGTTCCCGAAGGACTGATGGTCCCCGCTCAAACAGAGGATATTTCGAATCCCCAGGGCCGAGGCCCCCAGGATATCGGACTGGAGGGCGATCCGGTTCCGGTCCCTGGTAACCATCTGGAGTACCGGGTCGAGCCCTTCCTGCTTCAGCAGGGCGCAGGCCGCCAGGCTGGAAAGACGGACCACACCGGTCTGGTTGTCTGTAACATTGACACTATCCACCGAGCCTTTGAGGATACGTCCTTTTTTGAGGATGGCCTCCGGATCGGCCCCTTTGGGAGGACCGCATTCGGCCGTTACGGCAAAATGGCCGGCAGATAATACCTTCTTGAGCTGACTTTCGCTGTTCATTACTGTTGATCCTCCCTGACGATTTTTCTGAATCCTACCCCCTGGCGTTTAGACCAGTCAGCCGGATCATGGACCTCTTCCAGGAGATCCAGTTGACCCCTTTCCTCCAACCTAGTGATGATCAGGTGCCAGGCACAAGGGGTGTCGGGATTGACTTCACATTGACCGGCCTGGGAGCCGCCGCAGGGGCCGTTAAAGATCTGTTTGGCACAGCGGGTGACCGGGCAGATATCGGCAAACAGGTGGAGACGGCACTGGCCGCAGCCCCGGCAGTTTTCCAGCCAGAGTCCGGCCTCCTTGGTCTGGCCCAGAAAAAGGGTGTTTACGGCCGGAAGTATGGGCACATTGGGAAAAACTTCAGCCACGGCCTGGACCCCGGCCCCGCAGGCCAGGGAAAGGATGGCGTCATACTGGTCGGCCAGGCTGGTCAACTGATCGATAAATTCATAAACGCATTGGCGTTCCAGGGTCATTTCCCGGGTTTCCAATTCCTTGTTGGTCATCCGGGCGTCCATGCGGAGGGCCGAGGCCAGAAGACCGGTCTCCTTTTCTCCGCCGGCGGCGCATTCGGCCACACAACTGGCACACCCCACCACCAACACTTTCTTATAGGGTGAAATCATGGCGATGATTTCATCAAGAGGTTTTCTTTCTGCTGTGATCATGGTATCTATCCCTTGAAAAAATTATAATCTGCTTAAAAGGGAACGACCTTTTGAAGGAGATTCGGCCAACAATTCCCGGGTTAGAAGATCGATCCGCTTGGGAAGCGGTGGGCGGGTGGTTACCAGCACCAGACGTTCCGGATCCAGGCCGATCTCCTCAATCAACTTTCGGGCATAGGCGATCCTTTTCCCGGCCCGCAGGTTTCCCTGCTGATAACGGCACACCTTTTCGGGACAGGTAATCAAATAGACCAGATCGGCCCCGGCTTCCAGTGCCCGTAAAAAATGGAGGGGTTCTATCCGGCCGCTGCAGGGCAAAGGGAAAAATTTAACCCGGGAGCCCAATTCCTTTTCCAAAACCCGGCGATTGGCATCCTGCTCAGGATCTAATTGTTGACAAAAAAAGATTGAAACATTTATGGCTGAATGGTTTATCTGCATAAGGCCCCTATTCCAGTCGTAACTGGTCTGATAAAATCTCCCCGGACCCGCGGAGAAATATCCCTCCCCAAGAGACGAGGCATTTGAACAATACTTTATCTTTCCCTAATCCTGTACTACCGAGGGTTTTTAACCAAGGAATTTTTGTTATAGGGAAACTCGCACACCCGAGGGACAGACGGTTCAATAAAACTGGACTGGTCTGACCAAAGGCTATCTTGGTCATATTCTGTAGCGAGAATATTTTCAACTCGGTACTATATAAAACTTTTTTAAAAAATTCCATCAAAAACTGTCCCGAAACATGGATTTTTTTAAGATTCCTCCCTTTGGTCGAAATGACAAAAATGCTGGATTCCCGCCTACGCGGGAATGACGAGATTTTACATAGTCGTCATTTATAAGTTGCAATGACCTGTTCAAAAATAGACCGGACCTTTTCGGTTATTTTTCTATAATGGTTCAGGATGTCCCAGGAAGGCAAACCCGTTTCCCCCAAGCCCATCAAATTCTGTTTGGCCGTTAGCAGCAGTTCTTCCGGACTGTAGGTCCGGGGGTCCCCCTTGCGGTCATAGAGGAGCTGGAGCCCGTGATCCAAAAGGGTCAAAAAGTGATAGGCTTCCCGCAAGAGGTAGTGGAATTCATCCCGTAAATGCCCTTTGTCCTTCAGGGCCTTTAAGATCTTCAGGGTATTGGTCTGGTGGAATTCCGGATCGGCCTGGCCGTAGAACCATTGGAGATACTGGGCAATAAACTCAATATCGGTCAGACCACCGTATCCGAGTTTCGGATTGAACCGTTCCTTGTTTTCGCCGGATCTTTCCTTCTCCATGCGGGACCTGAAATGGGCCATTTCCTCACGAACCTCAGAGGGAGGGGCATTGTGGAAGAGGACCTCATCAATGACCTCTCTGACCTGGTTATTGAGTGAAGGGGGCCCGACGATGACCCGGGCCTTGAGCAAGGCCTGTTTTTCCCAATGCTGGGCCTGGTTCCGGTAATAGTCCTGAAAGGCCTCCAGGGTCACAATCAAGGGTCCGAAACTTCCGGAAGGTCTGAGCCGGGTATCCACCGTATATCCAGGACCTTCTTTCAAAGGGATAGAAAGGAAGGAGATAAGCCGCTGGGCCAGCCGGACTAAATATTCGTGGGTGGTAACCCACTTTTTATCCCCTTTCCGCAGCGGCTGGGAAGGGCCTTTGGAGGACTTCGCCAAGTAGGGGGCCTTCAGGGAATAGACAAAGATCAGGTCCAGATCGGAAGCATAGCCCAACTCCTGCCCCCCGAGCTTGCCCAGACCCAAGATACAGAAAGGGGAAGGCCGGGAAGGGGCCAGACGATGGGGATAAAGAGGATGAACCACCTCCTGGGTCAGACTTTCTTCAGCCAGACGGGTCGATTCGATCAGGACCTGATCGGCCAAATGGGTCAGCCGTTCCGAAGCCAGGTCCGGTCCCAGCCTTCCAGCCATCTCTTCCAGGGCGGTCCCTAAAAAATAGCCGTTTTTCCATCTCCGGAGGTCAGAAAGCTTATCCTCCAGCCCCTTTCCCAGTCCCCTGGTTTTTAAAAAATGAAGGACACCACCATTTTCCGGGCCTGGCCGGCCGATGGTCCTTTGGAGGGCCAGGTGGTCCATCATCTCCGGGTTCTGGATAAAGATCCGGCCCATGAGGGCACTTTGGGCAAAGAGATCGACGATCTCCTTGGCCAGGGCGTTGCGCTCCAGTAACATGGAGAGTATGGCCGTCCGGCCACCGATACTGCCCAGGAAGCGATCGATAAAGGACAGACTTTGATCCGGATTGACCGATTGCAGGCAATATCCGAGGAGAAGGGGAAATAATTGAGAAAAAAAAGTTCTTCCCGGGGCCGGGGAGGCGGTTAATTTTCTGTTCCAGGTTTCTATTATTTCCCGGGCCTGATTCCCTTGTTGAAACCCCAGGGTCTTTAATTCTCTTTCCCGGTCTTCAGCGCTCCTGGTGGACCTAAGGAGTTCAACCAGCCTTTCCTGGGAGACCGGTGAGTTGGCCAGCAAAAGGTTGTCAAAGCTGATCCGGACCCTGGTTCTGACCCGATTCAGTTCCGGTATCAATCTCCCGACCGGATCCATTCGCCTTGGCCCTTTGAGGGGCATCACCCGGGCAATCCCCTCCAGGGCCTCCGCCTGATGGGGAAGGCTGTGGGTCTGGCGCTGGTGGACCATTTGAAGGCGGTGTTCCAGGATCCTTAAAAAAATATAGGCCTGGGAAAGAAGCCGGCCTTCTTCTCTGGGGATAAGCTTAGCATCCTTCAATTTATCGATGGCCTTCAAGGTATTTCCTTCCCGAATCGATGGGATCTTGCCCCCAAAGACCATCTGTAAGGATTGAACGATAAATTCGATTTCCCGAATGCCTCCGGGACCGAGCTTGATATCATCGCTTTTAAGGAGATGGGAACCGGTCTCGGCTAATATCTTTTGTTTCAGGGTCCGGATATCCGCCAGGATGGTATAATCGATAAATTTCCGGTAGACAATGGGCTGGATCTCTTTCAAAAAGGCCTTGCCCAGTTTTATATTTCCGGCCAGAGCCCGGGCCTTGATAAAAGCCATGCGCTCCCAGGTCCCGGCCGAACTTTGGTAATATTCCAGGGCAGAGTCCAGGGAAATAACCAGGTCCGAATCCTTGCCTCCGGGTCTAAGGCCCAGGTCCACCCGGAAGACATGATCGCCTTCCATCAGGGCACCCATGGCCTGGATGATCTTACGCGTTGCAGCCTGCAAATATTCTTTTTGTTCCAGAAAGGAAGGCCACACATTACCGGAAGGCTGATAGAGAAAGATCAAATCGATATCGGAACTGAAATTCAATTCCAGCCCTCCCAACTTACCCAGACCCAGAACCACCAGACCATTTTCCACCAAGGCCGGTTTGCCATTGTTTTTGGAACCTGCCTGGTTCTGGAGACAAAAGGACAAGGCCCCTTGAAGGCAGGTCGCAGCCAGGAGGGAGAGGTCGGTGGCGGTTTCCCTGAAACCGGCCAGGCCTCCCAGGTCCCGGGCGGCTATCCGAAAAATTTCCTCCTGTTTAAAATGACGCAGAAAAAGGCAAAAAGTCTGGAAGTCTTTCAGACCTGAAACCTTCTCCTTAAGATCATTGGTAAGATGGGCAGGGGATTTTTTGGACCGGTATCCTCCCTGATCAAAAATCTTTTCGATCAGGGAGGGGTCCCGGCGCAGGATATGGGTGAGATAGGGGGAAAAGGCCTCTATCTTTTTTAAGAGTTGCCGGTCTTCGTCAGTCATAACATATAGGGTTCAAGGATTCAAGGGTCAAAGAATATTTTTCTCTTGCCTTTCACTCGAATCCTTGTCCCCTTGAATCCTTGAACCCTGAT
>JACRBX010000008.1 GCA_016219225.1 Deltaproteobacteria bacterium | reverse complement strand
TCTGGACGACCTCTTCCAAAACCTGAAAATCGAAAATTACTCCCTGCAGGCCGTTTCACCGCCTCCTTATTTTAATCCCCACAATTATGTTCAAATCTTTCGGCAGGGAATAGGTCTCGGGGAAATGGGAGAACTATCTCCCCAGGTCCGGTCCCTGTTTGATTTGAGGGAAACCGCTTTTCTTTTTGATTTAAATCTGGACCTGCTCCTGGCCCAAGGCCTTGAAATCCCTATTTTCAAACCCTGGCCAAAGTTTCCGGAGGTCACCAGGGATATGGCCTTGATTCTCAGCGAGAATATCCTCTGGCAGGAAATTCAGGAAGAAATCCTTTCCCTTAAAGAACCCCTCATTGAAGAGATTGAACTTTTCGACCTCTATTATGGAAAGCCGATCCCAAAAGGAAAAAAGAATATGGGGGTTCGCATCCATTATCGTTCGCCTGAAAAGACCCTTTCGGATGAAGGGGTCAATGCCATTCATGAAAGGCTCTTGAAAAAAGTTCTTGAGAAATTTGAGGCGACCTTAAGGGAAAAATAAAAGAAATTCTATTGAATATTGTTGATATTTCCTTCATAATAAAATGTGGCAACCTAAGAGATTGAATCCTTCTTCTTACGAGTCAATCCAAATCGTATTATTCCAACAGAAGGGAATCCATGGAAATAGAGGGAATTCCCAACAAACAGTACTTCAAAATCGGTGAAGTCAGTGCCCTGACCCAGTTGGAACCCTATGTCCTCCGTTATTGGGAGACCGAGTTTAAAATGATCCGTCCGGTCCGCTTCGGATCGAATCAGCGGATGTATCGCCGGAAGGATGTCGAAATCATCCTGGCCATCAAAAGGCTGCTATATGAAGAAGGATTTACCATAGCCGGAGCCAGGAAGAAACTGCTCCAGAATTCCAAGGAAGAAAAAGAAAAAAAAGCCCTCCCTAAAAACGATGGGACCAAAAACGAAGTTACCGACAGGATGGTGCCCTTGATGCGGGAAATTCAAAAAGAACTTACCGACCTGGTACAATTCCTTTCCAAGTAGCCCCTCAACCCCCTCTATGAAGCCCGGAAACATGGAAATTTTCATAGGCCATGGGCAATGGGCAATAGGCGAAGGGCAAGGTGAAATGAGTTTATGGTTTTTTATTGGCCTATAGCCTATAGCCTCGTGCCTATAGCCTGCATTTTTCTGTTTTCGCACTAACTTGGACCTGCAACAATTAAAATCCCTCATGGCCTCTTTCCCCCACCTTTCCGGGGTCTATCTCATGAAAGACCGCAAAGAGGAAATCCTTTATGTCGGGAAGGCCAAGGATCTGAAGAAAAGGGTCACTTCTTATTTAAAGGTTGAGGGGGTCAAAATCGCCTCCCTGCTCGAACGGGTGGAAGGTCTTGAATATATCATAACCACCAATGAAAAAGAGGCCTTGATCTTAGAGAGCAACCTGATCAAAAAGCATCATCCCCGCTACAACGTGGACCTTCGTGACGACAAACAATACCCCTGCTTAAGGCTCAGCCTGGAAGAGCCCTATCCCCGATTGCAAGTTGTACGAAAAATAAAGAAAGATAAATCTATATACTTCGGCCCGTTTTCATCAGCCGGAAAAATGCGGGCCACGGTCCATTATCTCCACAGGATCTTCCCCCTGCGTCAATGCCGGCAAAAAGAACTGCCCAGACGGTCCCGCCCTTGCTTATATTTTCAAACCGGCAAATGTCCCGGCCCTTGTCATGGAAAGATAAGCTCGGAGGAATATGGCCGGCGGGTCCAGGAGGTCATCTGGTTCCTGGAAGGCAAAAACCGCGATTTATTAAAAGGCCTCAACAGACAGATGCATCAGGCTTCGGAAAACCTGCGATTTGAAGAGGCGGCTGTCCTAAGGGATCGCATCAAGGCTATTTCGGAAACTTTACGGGAACAAAAGGTCGTCTCAACCCATTTCGTGGATGTGGATGTAATAGCCTTGATCGAGCAAGACGCGTCTATTGCAGCCGTAATCCTCTTTATCCGCCTCGGTTCGATCACCGGCATGACCCGTTTCCGGTTCAAAACACCGGTCCAGTCCCCGGAAGAATGCCTGGTTGATTTAATTCATCAATATTACCGAAACGGGAAATACATCCCGCAAAAACTGATGATCCCTTTTCCTTTGGAGGATTCCCCCCTGATAGAAGAGGTCCTCTCCGAATTAAAAGGTCAAAAAGTCGGGATCATGGTCCCCAGCCGGGGGGAAGGACGGCGCTGGATGGCCCTGGCTGAAGAAAACTGCCGGAACTTACAGGATAAAAAGGAACCGGCCCAGGATTACCTGGAGAACATAGCCCGGCCCGTCCAGGAAAAGCTGGAATTGGCTATCCTGCCCCAAACAGTCGGGGCCCTGGACATATCGAATATCCAGGGGGATCTGGCCGTAGGGTCCTGGGTGATTTTTGATCAGGGGCGGCCTGACAAAACCGGTTACCGCCGTTTTAAAATCAAGACCATTGACCAGCCCAATGATTATGCCATGATGGAAGAGATGATTAAAAGGCTGGTCCGCCATGAAAAACGATTGCCAGATCTGATCCTGGTGGATGGAGGTAAAGGCCAGTTGAATGTCCTGAAAAATGTCCTGGAAGAATTCTCCCAGGATCAAAAACCGGATATTCTGGCCCTGGCTAAAAGAACCTTTCGGACCCAGGGCGGAAAGGACGGCATTTATCTCCCTAACCGGAAAAACGCGGTCCGCTGGTCGCCCGATTCGCCCCTTTTACATTTTCTGGAAAAAGTCCGTGACGAAGCCCATCGCTTTGCCCTGGCCTACCATCATAAGTTGCGCGAAAAAGAAATTCGCCAAAAGGCGAAGCCTCTTCAATAGTCATCTGAAAGTGAAGGGGGGGAGTCAACATTACCTGTTGACAGTTCACTGGAGAATAACTAAGATTGACATGGTTTGTGTGACTGACGAGGGGCACACTTTGGCTTGGCGATATCATACCAACGGTTATTTCCCGTCACCCGTCACTCGTTACCCGTCACTTTAAGGAGGCTTTTATCATGTTCGGTATTGGAATGCCGGAATTTTTATTGATTCTGGTCGTGGCTCTTATAGTCCTGGGTCCCCAAAAACTGCCGGAACTGGCCCGGTCCATCGGAAAGGGGCTGGCCGAATTAAAAAAGTCGACCGAAGAAATCAAGGAAAATCTTAACGTCGGCGAAGAGCTCAAAGAGGTTCAAAAGGATCTTACCAATATTATTGAACCGACCCAATATTTAGACCCCCCCCTATCCCCCCCCGCTTCGGAGAATAGGGAAGAAAAAACCGAGTCCGAACCCGCCGCGGTAACGCCGGCTTCTTCATTTCCGAAAGCCCCAGATGCCTGATGTAAAAATGCCTTTTACCGCTCACCTGGCAGAACTCAGAAAGCGGCTGATCATCTGTTTCGTCGCCGTGGGGATCGGCTTCGGGGTGGCCTATGCCTACTCAGCCCAGATTTTTGAATGGCTGGTTCAACCCTTGATCGGGGTCCTTCCCCCCGGGGACAAGCTGGTTTTTACAGCCTTACCCGAGGCCTTTTTTATTTATCTAAAGGCCAGCTTGATCGCCGGAATCGTCCTGGCCTCTCCGGTTATTTTTTATGAGCTTTGGATGTTTATTGTTCCGGGGTTGCATCAAAAGGAAAAAAAGGTTGTCTTGCCTTTTGTAATGATCTCCTCTCTTTTATTTGCTGGAGGGGCTTTATTCGGCTACTACGTAGTTTTTCCCGTGGGATTTCGTTTTCTGGTCGGATTTTCCACGGAAAATATCCGGGCCCTGCCCTCCCTCCAATTATATCTTTCCTTTTGTCTGAAACTGTTGCTGGGGTTCGGTTTGGTCTTTGAGTTCCCGGTCCTGGCCTATTTTTTAGGGCGGGTCGGCATCATCAATTCCCGGATGATGGCCCAAAATCGACGTATCGCCATTCTGCTCATTTTCATCGTGGCTGCCGTCATTACACCACCCGACGTGGTCTCCCAGATCCTGCTGGCCGTCCCGCTCTATCTGCTTTATGAAATCAGCATCCTGATCGTTAAATTCACCGGAAAGGGGAAAAAACAAGGAGATGAAGAAGGCGTCTAACCCAGCACTTCCCTTATCTTCTTCGATAGTTCCACCACATGGAAGGGTTTCTGAATAAAACCATTGCAGCCGTCTTCCATAATCCGCGCGGCCTGCCCGTTCAGGCTGTACCCGCTTGAAAGGATGGCTTTGAGAAGCGGGTTCAGACCCTTTAACATTTTGTATACTTCTCCGCCGCTCATGACCGGCATAACCATATCGAGGATCACCAGATCGATCCTTTCTTTGTTTTTTTGATAAACCACAAGGGCCTCCTCTCCGCTTTTTGCTAAGAGAACCGTATAGCCCAATCTCTGCAATAGGGCTTTCCCCACGTGGAGGATCTCCTCCTGGTCGTCAACCAGCAGAATGGTTTCCGTTCCGGTCAACAGGGTATCGGAACTCTCCTTTTCTTCGATCACGGTTTTTCCGGAAGCGGGAAGATACAAACTGAAAGTTGTTCCTTTCATTTTTTCACTATAGACATTAATGGTACCCCCATGATTTTTGATCACCCCGTAAGCGGAGGCCAGCCCCAACCCGGTCCCCCTCCCCATTTCTTTGGTGGTAAAGAAAGGTTCGAATATCCTCTGTCTGGTGGCCTCATCCATACCCAGACCATTATCGGTTATGGAGACCTTCACATAATTCCCAGGCTTTATGGCCAGGAATTGGGCTTGCGAGTCATCGACCAGGATATTGCCGGTTTCCAGATAAAGTTCGCCGCCTCCGGGCATGGCCTGCCAGGCATTGACGAAGAGGTTCAAAAGCACCTGTTCCATCTGCCCCCGGTCGACCTCCACGGTCCAAAGATCTTTTTCCAGTTTCTTGTGGATGCTGATCTCCTTTTTCGTCCGGCCGAACAGTTCGGAAGACCTGACCAGCAGTTTGTTTAAGTCCGTGGTCTTTATTTCATACCTGCCCCGCCGGGCAAAACCCAAAAGTTGTCTGGTTAATTCCGCCCCGCTTTGGACCTGTCTTTCAATAATTTTAAGTTTCTCATAATTCGGATCCTCGGGATCCGTTTCCAACAGCATAAGCGCGGTGTAGCCGAGGATGGTCATGAGCAGGTTGTTGAAATCGTGGGCGACACCACCGGCCAGGGTTCCAATGGCTTCCATTTTTTGGGCCTGATGAAGCTGGGTCTCCAGGGTCTTTTCCCGGGTGATGTCAAGAAGGACTCCGGTGGCGGCCCGCCGACCCTTATAGACCATGGAACTTCCAAACGATTTTATTGTAATCGCCTTCCCGTCTTTCCGGAAGGCCCTGAATTCGTATTCCAGAATTTCTATTTCACCGCCCACTCTTTTTTCAATATTTTCCTGGACCCTCTTTTTATCCTCGGGGTGAACGATAAACAGGGGATGCTTTTTGTCGACAATCTCCTCGCAGTCATACCCGAAAATCTCACAAAACCCCTTATTGACAAACCGCAACAGATCATCCTGTATAATGCAAATCCCGACCAGGGAATTCTCCACCACATTACGGTATTTGGCTTCGGATTCCTGGAGGGCCTTTTCGACCCGCTTCTGTTCGGTGATATCCTCACAACTCATGACGATCTCGCCGGTATTTAACATTACGGAGGTAAAGCTGGTTTCCTTCTGGAGCCCTTCTTTGCTGGTAACCGTATAGATTTTTGATCTTTTTTGACCTGGCTGGTCTTCTTTGAAATCGTTCTTCCAGTTAGCAAAAACGTCCCTTCGGTAGCCGGGATTCGGAAAGGCCTTTTGAAGCCAGGTTTTTCCATTGGGAATATCCGGCAAATCATAACCGAAGAGTTCTTTAAATCTGGGATTCAGATAAGTAAAGGTCCACATTTTATCTATTAAAATCATGCCAAAAGGGGCATTATCCGCCAGGGTCTGAAATCGCTGCCTTTCGCTTTGGATGGCCTTTTCCGCCTTTTCACGCTCGGCATTCTTGATTTCAAGGGCCTCCGCCATCTCATCAAAGACCCGGGCTAAATGGCCCAATTCATCATTCTTATAATCCAGGCCGGTTCGGGTCTTCAAATCCCCCTGTCCCAATCGGCGAGAGGCCTCCACCAGCTTATTGAGACGTTTGACAATAATGGTATTTCCCAAAAACCAGGCCGAAATCAAGGCAATAGCGAAGGCCCCCCCTAATAACATCACATTAACGATTATAAATTTCTTTGCGGGTAAAAGGGCTTTCTTTTCCGGAATGCTGACCCGCATAAAAAGATAGGGCGGACTCATGGTCGACAGATGAAATTTTTCATAGGCATTAAGACGTCTTACCCCATCCTGGCCGATATAGGGGAAAATCCCTTCTTTCGGTTGGATCGACATGAGACTGAATATCTCGGGCCGTTCGGTCTTGGCTGTCTTATTGTCCTGGGCCGGAGGGTTCCTAAAAAGAAGGGTGCCTTTGCGGTCACAAAAAGTTAATGTGGAACCTTGGGATAAACGATCTATGAAAAATATCCGGGCATAGCGGGCCAGGTCAAGAGAAACAGCCACCGCCCCTATGAACCGGTTTCCGGTATCCAAAAGGGGATAAGCAAAATGGAGGACCGGCCGGCTTAGGGCCGGGCAAACAGCGTATTCTCCTACCGAGAAATCCTTTGTCCTGACGACATCCTGAAAAAATTTTCCGGAGGCAAGACTTATCGGGGCAGGCGACAGGGGCGCAGCCGAAGAGGATACCAGGATCCCTTGAGCATTAGTAACAAAAATGTTTCCATATAAAAGATTTTGTTTCTGTAATTCCTCAAGGAGCTGGTTACTTCCTCCCTTCTGCAGGTTCCGTATTTCCGGCACCTTCGCCAAAGTCATGAGAAACTGACGCGTGCTCTCCACAGCCCCTTCATGGTCATGGGCGAGGTCCTGGACTACCCGCAGGGCTTCAGACCTGGCCATATCAATGGCATGGGTGCTCCGTTCTATTCCTGAATAGATAATAATTCCCAGGGCCGGTAGAATAGAGATTAATACCAGCAACAGCAGATGCATTCTAACTGTCTTGAAAAAGGAGAATTTCACAGCGCCCTCCTTTTCTTTGTGGACCTTCAGGATCTATTTTTATTATTTCGGCATTTTAGAGAAATTTCTGAAGCTCATGATTCCTGGGCCGAGTTCAAAGGAAAGCGTACGATCATGGTTGTGGAATCCTTCCCGACTTTCACCTCAATTTGCCCTTTGAGCAGTCTAACGAGACGGTGGGTGATGTAGATCCCCCGGCCCCGCCCTTCTCCTTCGAGGAGTTTCAGCCGGTCTTCGTCGGAGATTTGCCCGCTGTTGGCAATCTCGGCGCAGGCCCAGGGGCCTTCCGCATAGGTGCGCACCGACAACTTCCCCCCCTTTAAAGGAATGGCCTTGGTGGCATTGCTGAGCAGGTTGTCCAGGATACGTTCGAGGTGTAAGGGGAAGGAGCGCACCAGGAGTGGCTCCTGGTAGGGCCCCTCCCGCAGGGTCACATTGGCTTTCAACATCTCCTTGATGGCCTCTTTATTGATCTCGAATCGCTTTTTCAGGACCTCCGTCAGGTTAACGACCTGCTCTTTACCGGTCCATTGGATGCTCAAGGCCATCTCCTGGATACGGCTGGTCTCGTCTACCAGGATATCCAGGTACTTTTTAATGGTCTCCTGGTCGGCTGCCGGGCTTTCCTGCTGAAGCATGGTCTTCAGCCTTCGGGCAAATCCTGCAATGGCTATGGCCGGATTTTTAAAGTCATGCAGCGTGTCATCAAGCTGCTCAATCTTCTGGGCACGCATAAGTTCCCGGCCTAAAAAAAGAAAGATCTCGATCTCCCATTCGCTGTATCCTTTTCTAAGATCCAGGGCGTCAAAAGTCATAAAATGAGTAATCTCTTCATTGACCTTCAGCGGGACATAAAGGATGGAGTTGATGTTGTGATTAGCTGCAAACCGCTTCAGGTTATTGGAAATCCAGGGACTCCGCTGGGGATCGATGATAAGGAGATAAGAGGGCGTCACCACCTCAAATGGGGACTCCTGGCGGTATTCTTCCCGTCCCAGCAGGATTTCAAAGGCCGGTTCACTCTTTATCGGAAAACTCTTTCCGATTCCATGATATCCCGTTGCATCCGGGTAGCCGGCCTCCAGGACCACCTGTTCCAGATCGTCTGAGACAGAAAAGAGGGCGCTGCTCTGGACGTTGATGATGTCGGCAATCTCAGGAATCACCCGGATAAAGACATCTTTCATCTTGATCCCTCCCCGGGAACCAAGCTTCTGAAAAACCTTCTGGACAATGGCCTCTTTTTTCTCGTTGATCCGGTAAAGGGAAAGGACCTTCTTCCGGCCCATGACAAAACTGAGTCTCCGGGCCATGAGTTCGGCCATCTGGATATCCAGGGGCGGAAATCGGCGATTATCATCACGGTAATAGATCTGAATGACGCCGACCGTCTCTCTTTCATGGGGGAAAAACCGGGGAATAGCAAAAGGCACGGCCATCATGGAGCGGACTCCCCGGCGATCGATAACACCTTTATCCCGGTACAGGTCTTCCCGCAGAATACTGGGGACCAGGTAGGTCTGTCGCCTCTTGACGACCTCTCCGGCAATGGTGTTCTCCAGAGGGATGGTGGTTTTTCGGGAAGTCTCCTGATAGGGATGGGATCCGAAGGAAAGCATCTGGCCGGTGTTCGGATCGTAAATTCTGACCGAGGCCGAAAGGGCCCCCAGAAACTCCACCATGTACCGGGTTACGATCGTTAAGATCTCGGGCTCGGAGAGGTCCGGATTTATTTCTATGATTTCTTCGACCTTCCCGGATATCTCGGTCAGAAAGTCGGGCAGGAAAGACCCCTGAAGGGCTGCCGCCAGGTGCTCCCAAAAGCGCTCACTCTGGCAGTCATAGGCCCAGGGTTCATTCCGCATAGCCTGGATAAGTTTGTCCACAGAACGTCCAATCATTTACGTCTCACAGGGTTTAGCTCGAACTAAACCCTCATGCCCCATGGAGGCACCACGAAGCATGAAAATGTCTTTCGCTGATCCCCGACCCCTGGCCCCTGATCCCTGAATCGTTTGTCTTTCTTGAATCTTGCATCCTGCAACTTGAAACTTTATTTTCTAACTAATAGCCCATCGGCTCACCGACCAGCTTGACGTGAATCCGGTCCTTGACGGCCTGGCCTTCAATGATGGACCACATATTACAGATACGGCTGGGTGTGCGGCAGTCGGCGCATAGACCGGTTTCCGTACAGGGGTTCGGCAGATTCAGCCGGATGTTGTTTAAAGGAGCGGCATAATGTTTCACCCGCTTCAAAGCGCTGTCCAGATCCGGAGATACCTTGTTCATCCCCACCACCAGAATGACTTTCCGGGGACCGAAAGCCATGGCCGCCACCCGATTTCCCATCCCGTCCAGATTGACCAGGGTCCCGTTCAAGGTAATGGCATTGGTACTGGAGATCATGATGTCGGCTGAAAGGCCCCGGCGGCGCTGGTTAAGCCCCTCTTCCGGGGAATATTCCGGCAGGTAGGGATCGATAACCGTAACATTGGGGAGGGCTTTCAGGGTCTCCCAAAACCCCATTTCCACCAGGGAACTCGATCCGCAACGGAATACCGTAGCCCCCACCGGGATCATCCGGAGCACCTCTTCTTTGGCCTGGTTTATGGTCGGGGCGAAACTTCCGGCCATCCGTTTTTTCTCTAATTCCTTGATGATCTGAAGGGCGGTCTTTTCATTATACTTCTCAAGAACCGTATTCATTTTTCCCTTTGGCTCCTTTCCGTCTTTTTTTGTTTATTAAATCTTCATGCCCCTGGGTGCCCCACGAAGCATGAAAATATTTTTTCTATTTTCGAACTAAGTGTATTGGATAATGATGCCATAGTCAAGCCCTACTGTTTTATCGATCCTTTTCCGGACATCTTCCTTTTTTAGTAACAATTTAGCCCTATGAAAAACTTGAAACTTTTACTTGAAAATCCTGACTTTCGCACACGTCATTCCGGTGAAAACCGGAATCCAGGTTCTTTTCGTCTCAGCATAACGTCTGGATTCCGGTGCCTGCCCCGGACCTGATCCAGGGTTCACCGGAATGACGGAGAGGTTATCGACGTTTTTTCAAAAAGCTAAACTGATACCTTTTTTATAATCATTGGGGGAAAAAAATGATATAATAAAGTTTCGATTCTATAAGTCCCCTTCCCTATGGAAGGAAATTCGGCCGATTAAAGGAAAAAATTGTGGACGGAAAAAAAATAAAAGAACAGAAATCCCAGGCCCCCGAGGCAAGTTGAATGATATGATACCCTTTCCCAACATCGACCCGGTCCTCATCTCCTTTGGTCCTTTGCAGATCCGTTGGTATGGATTGATGTATATACTCGGATTTTTGTCTTCCTTTCTGATCGTCCGTTTTCAACTGGTCCGGCAAAAATCCCCCCTCCTTACCAAAGATCAACTGCTGGACCTCTACTTCTACCTCGTCCTGGGTTTGATCCTTGGAGCCCGTGTGGGCTATATCTTCTTTTATAATTTCAGAGAGTACCTTCAACACCCCTTGGAAATCGTAGCGGTCTGGCATGGCGGCATGTCCTTCCATGGCGGGTTATTGGGGGTGCTGGTGGCCAGTTGGTGGTATTGCCGGAAAAACCGGATTTCCCTTATGGCCCTGGGAGACCTGCTTATCATTACGGCCCCGATAGGCTTGGGGTTAGGAAGATTAGCCAATTTTATCAATGGAGAACTTTACGGCCGGATCACCTCCGTTCCCTGGGGCATGGTCTTCCCCCAGGGTGGCCCATTTCCCCGCCACCCTTCTCAGCTCTATGAGGCCTTCCTGGAAGGGGCTGTGCTTTTCCTTCTCCTCTGGATAGGGAGAAACGCTAAGACCTTCCCCGGGGCCTTGGTAGCCCGCTTTTTCCTCTTTTACGGCGCCTTCCGCATCCTGGTCGAATTTTTCCGGGAGCCGGATGTCCAGGTCGGTTATCTCTTCGGATTGTTGACCATGGGACAGATCCTCAGCATCCTGATGATCCTGGCCGGCGGGCTCCTGGTCTTCGGCCTTCGGGCTAAAAAGACTGTCTGAAGAGGCATTTTTCAGGAGGAATAAATGTTCACCTTAGGCGAAATTATTGATCTGGCTGTTCGTATCGAGAAGAACGGGGAAATGTCCTATCGAAAGGCGCAAAAAGAGGTTTCGGATGCTTCTTTGGCCGATCTGCTCGGCCGGCTGGCCGATGAAGAGGCCGAGCATGAAAAATGGTTTCTCCGGTTCAAGGAAAAGGTGACACCTGATCAGGAAGATCCGCGGTTAGAGGAAATGGGCAAAGCCGTAATGCAGGGCGTATTGGGGGAACAGGCCTTTTCTGTCTCGGAAGCAGATTTCTCCAGGATAGAAGACCGGGATAGTCTGCTTACCCTGTCCGTGGAATTTGAAAAAGACACTGTCCTTTTTTATGAAATGCTGGGTGCCTTTATCGAAGATGAAAAAACCCTGGAAAAACTGGATCAAATCATCCAGGAAGAAAACCGTCATATCCGGCTCCTTAATGAATCCCTCAAGAATAAGACACCGCTCCCATCCTTTAAAGGACCGGCTTGAGGCGCTTCCTCTTTAATTTCAACAAATCCTGGGGAGTTGTTCCCCGGCCAGCATATCCATCAGGCGTTTGCCGCCGATATTGGTTTTCAGCACCACCTTTCCGGGGTTTTCGGCCTTAACCTCTCCGATCAGGGCCGCCTGCTGACCATAGGGATTTTTCTTCATCACCTTCAGTACGGCCTCGGCTTGAAGGGCAGGAAGAATGGCAATCAATTTTCCTTCATTGGCGATATAAAAAGGGTCCAGCCCCAGGATCTCGGCAGCGGCTGCGACGCTCTCCCGAATGGGAACCGCTTCTTCCCGGATTTCTATCCCCACTTTAGACTGCCTGGCGATTTCATTCAGGGTGGTCGCCAGACCCCCCCGGGTGGGATCCCGAAGGACATGGATTTCCGCCCCGGTCTCGATCATCTCCCGGACCAGGTGGTTTAAAGGGGCGGCATCGCTTTTAAGAGTGGACTCAAAAGACAACCCTTCCCTTTTGGAAAGAATGGTCAGGCCGTGATCGCCGATCGTGCCGCTAACCAGGACCGCATCTCCGAGCCTGGCGTTCTGCCCGGCGATATCGATCCCCTCGGGGATAAGGCCGATCCCGGCAGTGTTAATAAAGATCTTGTCAACATTGCCCTTGGGGACCACCTTGGTGTCGCCGGTCACGACATAAATCCCGGCTTCCCTGGCGGCCCTTTCCATGGAGAAGAGGATTTGTTCCAGGTCTTTTACGGGAAATCCTTCTTCGATAATAAACCCGACACTAAGATAATGGGGACAGGCCCCTCTCATAGCCAGGTCATTGACCGTACCGCAGATAGCCAAAGAACCGATATCGCCGCCTGGGAAAAAAATCGGATCCACCACATAACTGTCCGTAGTGAAGGCCAGCCTGGCCCCGTTCAGTTCAAAGACCGCGCTGTCATTTAAATCGTTTAAAACCGGATTTTGAAACCGGGGAACAAAGACTTTTTCAATTAATTCATGGGAGGCCCGGCCTCCGCTGCCGTGATCCAGTAAGATTTTATACATTTGATTTTTTAATAAGAATTTCCTTCTTGATGGAAAGAGTATAAGGAAAGAAAAAGGCACGGTCAAGGAGAAAAATAGGGCGGAAGGCACAGTGACAGCCTGTCTATTTTTTATGTCACACATGGCCATTCATTTTTGTCTAACAGGAAAAAGGATCAAAATGGCAAAAGAAACATCACCTGATAATCCAAGCCTTGAAAGCCTGGTTGATTCGGCCAAAGAAGGCCAAAGAGACGCCCTTGAAGAGCTGGTGAGAAGGATTCAGGACAGAATCTATAATCTGGCGCTCAGGTCTCTGTTTTTACCCGCCGACGCTGAGGACGCGACCCAGGAGATTTTAATCAAGGTCATTACCCACCTGGCCGACTTCAAAGGGGAGAGCCGGTTTACCACCTGGGTATTTCGCATTGCCGCCAACCATTTGCTCTCCACCCATAAACGCAGGGCAGAAAGGTGGGGATACTCCTTTGAAATGTGCGAGCAGGGAATTGAAAAAGCGTTAGCAATGTCACGCTTAGAAAATGTCAAGACCCCCGAAGATAACCTGATCGTCGAGGAGGTCAAACTGGCCTGTTTACAGGGGGTGTTGCTTTGTTTGAGCCGGGAGATTCGCCTGGCCTTTATCCTGGGGGTAGTTTTTGAAGTAACGAGCACCGAGGGCAGCC
Organism: Deltaproteobacteria bacterium; assembly: GCA_016219225.1. Taxonomy (NCBI): domain Bacteria; kingdom Pseudomonadati; phylum Myxococcota; class Myxococcia; species Deltaproteobacteria bacterium. Next base: position 2,759 of record JACRBX010000008.1, on the reverse strand, counting down.
ACATCTTGAACATTACACCCGATACCTTTCGCCAGCGTCTTTCCCGCGGAAGGAAGCAGATTCAGAATTTTATGATTAAACAATGCAGTCTGGTCAATCCGGAAAACCCCTGCGCCTGCGCTAAGTTGATTCCCCATGAAATTAAAATCAAGTTGCTCGATCCGGAAAACCTTCGGTTTGCCGGCCATCGCTGCTATGTTCGCGAAAACGGCTTGGCCGACTCCCGGCTTCAGGAGCTTGACAAATTGCAGCGCGTGGCCTTCCTCTTTCGGAGCCATCCGGAATATGCCGCACCGGTGAGCTTCGTGGAATCTATAAAGAAACTGGTGGAATCCGGAAGATTAGAAATGTTAAACGGCTGATAATCTACGGGCCTGATATGAGGAGGAAAATGTGATCGACATTGGAGTTGTATATTACCGCATGGGAGCTACCGGCAATACTATTGAGGCGACCTGGTATACCTCTCGTCTGGAAAAGAAGGAAACCGGAAGAGGCACGGCCACTGGCGACACTTCAAACGGGTTTCCCGGCGACTATGTCGTCACCTATCTTTATCCCGATGGCAGCGAAGCCGGAACCTTCGACCTCAAGATTGAAAAGACGGGCCCCATATACGATCTTTCTTATAGCAAGAACGGCGAAATTCTTTTTGTCGGAGTCGGAGTTGAAACTTCTGACGGTTTGGCGGCAGGCTATAGGAAGGCAGAATAGATGTGAATAATTTCTTAACACTATCTAAATCAAGGAGGAACGGCGTGGAAATCAATAAAGAATTGCTGGCTCCCTGCGGGCTGTACTGCGGGGTTTGTGCGATCATGATGGCCCACAGGGACAATAATCAAAAGCTAAAGGAACGATTAGCCCCTGCCTATGGAGTTTCACCGGAGGAGATTCGCTGCCGGGGATGTTTATCCGACGAGGTGTTTGGCTACTGCACCACTTGCGCGATCAAGTCCTGCACCCGGCAAAAAGGCTATGAAGGGTGTCACCAGTGTTCTGAATTTCCCTGTGAGCATATCCACAATTTTCCTGTTCCCGTAGGCCGGAAGGTCATTTTGCGGGCTGTCCCGCAGCGGCGCGAAATGGGGACGGAGAAATGGGTCGAGGCCGAGGAAAAGCGCTACCGCTGCCCCCATTGTGGTGAACAGCTTTTCAGGGGAGTAAAACGCTGCCGCCATTGTCAAGAAATCGTAAATCCGGACTAAGGAAAACATCATGGCTGAGGTGAAAGACTATACGTCGGGTAAAGTGCTTGAGGCAATCAAACAGACGCTGGAGATCTGCGACTCTTTTCAAGGCTCCCTCAAAGACTCTAAGATTGGAAATCGACTACGGGAAGAAACGGGTAAGTCCGATCCAAGACGGATGGGTCCAGGGGAAGTAACACAGTTGGTACGACAGTCAAGCATGTATGCGGTGGGAGAACGGGTTTGTCGGGCGGTATTCAAGGATTCTCCGAGGACGGAATCCGTGTTTTTGGATGAACTGGCCGAAGGGATGGTAGAGATCGGATGGGCCCAATACGTAACGCAAGAAGAAGCCCTTGATGTTCTGGGAAAATACCCCAAGAATCCGATTGTAGTCTCCAAAGTATCAGGGAAACACGCAGAAATCTGTAACACCTGGCCCGAGAGATGCGTATACTGGAACCTGGAAAAACACGGATTGAAATGTATAAGCAGGCGGGGTGATCTGCGGAAACCTCAAAATCCTGATCATGGGGCAGCCTCATAGAAAGAAGGTTGGGAATCCGAGTAGTCTATCTGAAATTCGAGGGCTTTTGGTTTGTGTGGGGGTCTCTGGTTGGTTTGCCATACGCCCACGTGCAAAAGAATCTTGTTGATTACTTCCTGGTCCTCTATACTGATGATAAATACGGATCAATCCCTGGCACTTGGGGCAGGTTAGGGGGTCTACCTTCCCGGATCATGTCCGGGACAGGCTGCTATCTTTTGGATCAGTAGCGCCAAAATTAGGCGCTATTGGGTTTTTTGTTTTCATCTGGTTCCAGGACACAGGGGATGAGGGCATCCTCATTTTCCTTTTGACGAAGTCCCCGGGAGACGTTACTATAAAAGAGTTTGCAACCGAAGTCCGGGATAAATTAGCGGTACGACCATTAATGAAAGGAAAATCAGGACATGTCCAAGAAAAGCGATGAAATCCTATCCACAGCGATGGAGTTGACCCTTGAAGAACGTGCTCAATTGGCAGGAAAACTCCTCTTAAGTTTAGATGAGCCCCTTGACATCGAAGTTGAACAGCTCTGGGTGGAAGAGGCAGAGCGTCGGCTCAAAGAGTTCCGTGATGGCAAGATAAAAGGAATTCCCGCCGATGAAGTCTTCCGTCGCGCGATATCGGACATTTCATGAAAACGGAGTTCTTTCCCGAAGCTGACCAGGAATTTCGGGAAGCTGTCCGCTACTACGAGGAAGAAGCCCCAGGCGTCGGTATGTTTTTCATAGTTGAGGTACACAGGGCAGTTTCATTCATCGTACAGAACCCGTACGCAGCGGGAGCAGTCGGCAGCGGCATACGGCGGAAGGTTCTCGACCACTTCCCTTACAATATTCTATATTCCGTCGGACCCGAGTTGATCGTGATCGTTGCTGTCGCCCATCAAAAGAGGCGTCCGAGATACTGGCAAGGCAGGACGAAAAGGTTGAAGGAATGGATGAACCGAACAAAAGGCTGAAACGGATGTTCTGATTTAAGGTTAATATTTATTCCTGATATTTAAAATAAGCCGCGCAGGT
>JACRBX010000007.1 GCA_016219225.1 Deltaproteobacteria bacterium | reverse complement strand
GGGCGGCACTGCCGCCCGAGACTCCGCTGGCAAGCACTAAGCGGTCAAGCAGGTTGCGTTCCGCAAGGCCATGAAGCAAGGCCGTTGTGTATAAGGCGGCGCGAGTGCCACCGCCCGAGGCCGCCAGCATGACCAGGGGCTTCTGTTCTGGCTTCATCAGGTGATCAGTGAGGTTGAAGATGGGGCCGTTATTGCTCCCGGCCGCGGCAACCTCTGCCTTGAGTCCGGGTTCCTGATCAAGGGAATGTAAGCAAAGGCCGAGAAGGAACAGCAGGAGGAGCAATCCCAGCAGACAGACTGCTCTGAATATCCGGAACCGCTGCTCAATTTTCATCGCCATTTTCTGCATAGATTCCCGTAAAGTTTCCTCCTTAGCAGTTTGGGCAATGCGCATCAGGAAGGCTTCAGGGGTGAACATGCGCGGTCTGCCTTTATTTCCGTCGGGTGTCACCGCGAATCGGCCTCCGCCGTGCCGCCGAATCGTCCCCTTTCCATTCTTCAAGTTGTCCAGATTGCCGAGAAGATCCAGGATTGCCTGATTGACCCAAAAGTCATACAGCCAAAAGACCGCGTAGGTGGAAAGGATATAGGAAAGAAAGATCAGATTCGGTCCCGCATCCAGTATGGTTGTGACATAATCGAACCCGACCAGCCGAAGGATGGCGAGAGTGGTAATAACCAGGGTAACAATCAGGGAACCGCCGGTAAGAAGGGTATGGTGAACTATTCGGATGAAGGCGTCCCTTTCCGAATCATAGCTGCTGGTGGCTATGAGCATCAGCGAGAGGGCGGTCGCAATTCCTGCCAACAACTTGAGATGATCGGGGGGCATAAATAAAACCAGGAAAGCGACGGGCGTAACCACATGCAAAGGGGTGCGAAGGACTGCTGATATGAAGGCGCTAATAACATCCCAGCTCTCAGGTTCCTTTGCCTTTCCCTGGGCCAGGACCCTTTCGGCATCGAAGTTTTTCTGGAAATCTTCGATGATTTCGGATGGTAATTGAAAAAGCTTCAAATGCCGAAGACCCCAGGCGAAGGGGACAGCAACTAATAACGCCATAAATGCCAGCAAACCATAGTAGTGTCGATAGAGGCTGGTTGACGCTTGAAAGGAATCGGACCCGGCAATTACATAGGTTGCCAGTGAGAGGATGAAGATCAGCCCGAGGTGCATCCAAGCCATTTTCCCTCGGTAGTGCGACCGAAAATAACCGGCTTGGAGAACAACCGCCCCGGCGAGTAATAATAAGGCCCCGAATCCCCCACGCCAGGCCAAGCCATCGGCATTGTTCCGGGCCAGGGACGGCCCCCAAACGATGAAGGTATAAACGGCCAGGGGGAGGAAAAAGGCGAAGAGAGAGCGGTTGTGAAACCATTTTACGGTCTGGGTACCGCCAAAACCGTTGTCCACCATGCGGACGAAATCATCTATGTAGCCTGGAATGCCAGTGAAAATTTTTAAATTGAAGGCTTTAAATTTTTTGGTGCTTTGAGAATCGAGGTCCCTGTTTTTCATTTTCATCTCCTCAGGTAATGGCAACCCTTTCGGTGCCCATGACCACAGGCTCTAAAGCCGCAATAGAAGACTGTCGATTGTAACCTCTGTCCCCTCTACAACCACTCCCTTTCTAATATGGAATTAATTGACCGATTTTTCAATCCACCTAAAAGAAGCTCTTTTCTGTTCGGGCCCCGCGGCACCGGAAAGTCCACCTTTGTACACCAATTTTTCCCGTCATTCCCGAATGTCTTTATCGGGAATCCAGGTTTTTGAAGAAAATGAGAAAACCAAAGTCCCTGGATTCCGGTCCCCGATTAAGACCGTCGGGGACAAGCTTAAAGCCTGCCGGAATGACGGTTAAGGGGACGCATTAGTAAAAAATACGCTGTAGTACTAACCCACTTTCTCCAGAATCTGAATGCCACAGACGACCGCCGATTCATTCCCGCCGAAAAGCACGCTGCCCAGCATCTGGGCCAAACCACGTTTGGCGCCCGGCACCTGATAGCCCCCGGCCTGATTGCGCAATTGCCGGACCACTTCACAATTGACCCTGGCGCCGCTGGCTCCCAGCGGATGCCCTAAGGAAAGCAATCCGCCGCTGGGATTGACCGGGAATTTCCCCTTCAAGTCAAAATAGTGGTCACGAACGTACTTAATGCATTCCCCTTCCGGACAAAATCGCATCGGTTCATAAGCGGCCACCTCCTCACCGGAAAAGGCATCGTGGATTTCGGCGAAATCCAGATCCTGCGGCCCGATGCCGGCCATGTGGTAGGCCTTATCCGCCGCTTCCCGGTTGACCTGGCTGAACAGGGGGTCCTTTTGGGTGGACAGCCAGCCGCTGCTGTGGATGACGGAAGCGGCCACCCTGATTTTGGGGTGGTTATGCACATTATGCTGGTTGAAATAGTCTTCCGAGCAGAAAATCACGGCCGCCCCGCCGTCGCTCTGAGGACAGCACTGCAGGACGGTGATGGGATCTACGACGACCCGTGAAGCCATGATCTCCTCAAAGGTGAGGGGTTTGTTATACTGGGCCAGTGGGTTGAACTGCGCATTGTAATGGTTTTTAATGGCCGGATAACACAGGTCCTCCATGGTGGCGCCCCGTTCATCGATCAGCCGTTGATAGACAAAGCTGAAGAAACCCGGCATAGTTAAACCCATCATCCCCCCAAAATCTTCCTTGATGGCCAGGAGGCCTTTCCCTCCCTCTTTGGCGGCCTGGGTCAGAGACTCGAAGCCGGCCGCCAAACCCACCTCGCAGAACCCTCCGGCGATGTCTCTGTAGAGCATATCAACGGCCGTGTTTCCGCTGGCACAGGCGTTGTTCAGGTTGGCAATGGGGATGGATCCGATCGCCAGGCGGGTAAAGGCCATTTGCCCCTGCGTTGAAGTTCCCCGGCAATATCCGGCATAGGCCACCTGTATCTCCTTGGCACTGATACCGGCGTCCTTCACCGCGGCGACCGAGGCCATCACCCCTAAATCAACCCCGGTATACTCGGGGAACACTCCAAATTTTGTCTGCCCTATCCCAAGAACATATACGTCTCTCATGGTCGTTTATCCTCGTTACTCTTTCGGCACAAAGTAATAGCCGATGACATCGATCGTCTCGTTCATTTTTGTCTTTTTGTTGAACTCGGTCTCTTCGTAAAGTTTCCCAAATTTAACGGTCAACTTGTCGCCTTTCTTAATCTTCTCCTTTTCATCCTTTTCCACTCGGCCTATGGTTCTGATTTCATCTTCCATATCGACCATGGCCAGTGTAAACGGAGGATTGTAAGGGGGCACCGGCGCTCGCGTGGTTGTGGCTGCGAGAACCGTCACTTCATCCCCGAGGAAAACATTTTCCAGTTTGTCCGATGCACAGTACGGGCAAAGCTCGGTTGGCGGAAAAGATTTTTTCCCGCAATCCCCGCACTGCCGGCCCATAAGGGCCAGAGTCCCATCCCTGTCGCCAATGATTCCGTTTTTAAAATAGCGCTGTTTGTTCATTTTTCCTTCTCCATTGATATAGGTCATCTTCTGCTCTATCAGGGGTTCCTGCCAATTCAACTTATCCGAAGCCATCATGTGGGTCACCCTGCTATGCTTCACGAATAGCCAAGGCAATAAAAAACCTTAAGACAGGGCAGGGAAGGTCCTCCGGATCAAACCAGGGATTCCAAAAAGGACTGGACCCTGACGTTTAACTGTTCAATGGAAAGAGGGGTATCTTCGGCCTCGATCTTGAGATGGGGCAGCTTCCATTGGTCGAAATATTCCTTCAGGACGGCGTATTCCATAACGTAGGCGTCGCAGTACTGCTGAATGAGATAGATCAACCCCTCCGACCGGGATTCGGTCATCAGATCCCGGATGTATTTGGCCCTTTGTTCGAAGGAATACATGCCGGGCAGGGGGATCTTGCGGAGATAACCCTGGGCCAGGGCCTTGAAGACATCTCCATTGACCTCGATTTCTTCCGAGCCGTAGCGGGCGTTATGGGTGAAATCGTCCGTCACCACCTGGGCTTCATATTTCTCAGCCATGCGGATGACGGCCAGGGACATGTTCAGATTGAGGGCGCAGAGCATAAGCCTGGTCTTCTGATTCCGGGCCGGGGCCGGTTTCAGGTCTTCCAGGAGTTGCTTCAGCATGGCGTTGTGTTCCTCAACCGGCAGCACCAGGGCCGAAGCGAAGACGTACACAGCGTCTTCGGCCGAGAGTCCGGACTCCATGCGGATCTGGTAGAATTTCCGGAAAAGGGCCTTGTTCTCGTTATAAAGGGCAATCGATTGCCGCAGCCCGTCCTCTGTTACTTTCCGGCCCGAGAATTTCCCCAATTCATCGGCCAGCCGGTGGACTTCCCGGGTGTAGTAGGCCACGGCCACCTCATTGGCCATGATCGGAGCCCGTACGATCCAGGTCTTGGGGAAGACCTTGTTGCGTTCCCAGATGTCGGGAACATGTCGATTGGTGTCGCAGACGGTCGAAACCATCACGGCGTCTAGGTAATCAAAGACCTTGTCGTGGATCTGACCGGTCAGGTTCTTGCTCATGCCGCAGAGATAAGGCAGGAGTCCGGACTTGGCCTCATATTGGGAGTTTTGGTCCTCCACTAATTGAACTGGAACTATTCCGGCGGCATGGACCAGTTCCTTGGGAACCGAGCCATAGAAGCAACCGATGATCTTCCTTCCGTCTTTTTTGATCTCCCTGGCGATCTGGTGTCTTTTTTCAAATTTCTCTTTGAATGCTTCGATCATATTATTTCCTCGCAACTTTAATCTTGAAACGCTATTTTCAAACCAAGCCCTCATGCCCCATGGATCTCCACGGAATATGAAAATGGCCTACTCCTAACTCTAAACTCCGAACGGTTCTTCGAACCACGCTTTCACGTTCTTTTTTTCCGTCCCTCGAGGATTTCGATGAATCCATCGATCCTGGTTCTGGCGTCGTCCCAGCTAAAACCCTCCGGGTCGGCTTGATCACCCTCAAAAATTAATATGGGAATATCATATTTCTCCCGGACCAGGTCGACCAGTTCTCCCTGTCCGATGGACATGGGGCGGCAGCTCCTGTTGGAAAACATGACCAGACCGTCCACGCCATAATCCTGGATGGCCTGATCATAATAACGGAATCGATCCTCGATGCGGCGATTGCTCATGACGTTGGTGTACTTCTCGGCCAGGGTATGGAAGGGGCGCGAAAGATCGAGCCGGCCGGTCTTGGTTTTATTGCCCCAGCTCAGATTGGTATAGGGCTCCCAGACAAAATTCGCCCCTTTGTCCTCAAAATAATTGATGACCTGGAGGTGATGCCAGATCGGGATGCCGTTCCAGATAAGACGGTATTTCTCACCTTCTTTGCAGGGACTCTTCCCTTGCTCGATATCGTTCCGATACTTCTCATAAAGGGCTTCATAGAAATCGGCGGCATCCTTTTCGCCCAGGGCGGTGACCAGGGGAATGATCTGGCCGGCCAGGCTGCGGAAGCTGATAGGCGATGGTTTGTTGCGCCTCAGCCCCATGATTTTTTTCCAGTAGTGGCCGGCCAGGTCCGAATAGCGGACCGCATCCTCCAACCGCTTTTGGTCAAAACGGCCGGGACTGTTGGCCTCCACGAACTTGACCATCTCATGGATCTGGTTTTCATAGTAGTCGATGTAGGCCGGATCATCGGGGTTGTCCGTGGCCGGCATATCCATGAAAAAAGTGGGTTTCTTGAAATGGTCTTCCAGGTAGGCCCACCAGGTCACGTGAAGACAGCAGACGCTGACATCGGTTATAAAAAGGTCGGGGTCCGGGACAGGTCCGAAGGCGCACTGATTGGTCCAGGCGATCCCCAGACCACACCTCGTGTAGGAACAGACCGTGTTGGTGTAGCCCCGATCCCTGGCCTCATCGAAGAAAGGTCCGGCCTTCCCGGTGCCGGCCGAGATGGCGGCCAGACTCTCCGGGAATATGGGGTAAACGTCCATGGCGTACATCACCTCGTTGGGAACCCCGGCGCTGGCTACACAGATCGGCTTCCCCTCTTCCTTGGCGGCAATCATCCGCCGGTATGAGGCGCCGGCAGTCAGCTTCCGCTGTATTTCTTTTAGATCTGTTTTGGCTTTTTCCGTTTCGGCCATTGGTGATCCTCCTTTTCTATTAAACCCTCAGGCCTGCTCAGGCAAGCACCAAGAAGTATGAAACATAATTTTCACCGAACGTTGAACAGTTAAGTTTGATTAAATTTGATGACTATGTAAAAACTCGTCATTCCCGCGCAGGCGGGAATCCAGACCAGCCCTAACTAATTAATCCCACCTTTTCAACGGCGCGAAGGCAGGGCCATGGTGGCGCGGCCGACAATCAACCGCTCGCCGGCTTTATTTTCACTCCAGATCTCGCAGTCGATGATCCCTTCCCCCTCAATGGTCCGCTTGGCTTTGATTTCCCCTTTGATACTATAAGGTTCATCGGAAAAGGCTCTCCCCCGGTTACTCCAGGAGATCTTCCGGAGTCTTCCTTCCGGTGCCCCCCAATCGGTCAGATATTGGCCCAAAAAGGCACCCTGAAGGGGCCCGTGGACCAGCACACTCGGGTGCCCCTCGCTTTGGGCGTAATCCTGATCGTAATGGATGCGGTGGACGTTCCAACTGACGGCGCTATACATAAACAGTTGGGCCCGCGTCGGGACCCTGACGACCTCCGGCATCTCCTCTCCGACCTGCACTTCTTCGAAATATCGCTGTCGATGATCCATCTTGCCTTCCTTACCAGGAAATTCCGGTCAACCGTTCCCGTGCAACCAGTTGGCCGTCCTGGTTCGAATACCGGCTTTCGTAGACCGTGAAAACCAGGGGACCGGAACGGCCTTCCTTTTCGTAGATTTCGGCGATCTTGCTGACCCTGGTGATCCGGTCTCCGATCCGGATGGGTTGGAAAAATTCGACCTCATTGCCACCGGCCATGTTACGGGTTGCCCTGAGGGGCGGCATCAGATTGGTTTGGGGAAGGCCGTCCGGGCTCAGTTGGTCCAGGGGATATTCGGGCATGGTCGGGATGTCAAAAAACATGGGAGGCGCTATGGTCCGGCCGAAGCTGGTTTGCCGGGCGTATTCTTCGTCAAGGTAAAGAGGGTTCAAATCCCCTACGGCATAACAAAACCTTCGAATGTCTTTGGCGGTCACTTCTTGCGTCACCGGCTCGGTTTCCTTCCCGATGAGGGCCAGGGCTTCGTCAGTGATCAGGGAGGATTTAGTCATGATAGTCTCCGAAAAAAAAAACATTTTGACAGAGAGAGTATAAAACAAGACCAAAAAGAGGTCAAGGACTAAAATTACTTGTAAAACACTAGCCTTTTGAAAAACATTTTCACCACAGAGCCACCAGAACATAGGGCGGCTTGGGATTGGCCATGGTAAACCAGGCCACCACTAAGTAATTCGGTTTGCCTGATACATTCGCTCCCACCAGCGAACAGGGCATGGGGTAATAAACCCTTTCCGGCGCAAGTTCGATCTTTTCCATTTTATTTCTCCTTTTACTGATTTAAAAAGGTTAATCAACGCCTGATTTGACATGATAAGGGCTTGCTTTTGATTGGAAAGACTATAAGATAGGGGGGAAACAGGGTCAAGGGGAAAATAGAGATTTTATTTTTATCGGAAACAACGAGCATGAACGAACCTAATGACACCCTGGCCGCCTTTCATCCCTTAATCCGGAAATGGTTCAGGGAAAGGCTGGGGGCTCCAACCCCTATACAAACTCTGGCCTGGCCGGAAATCGCCCAGGGAAGACACGTGCTGGTGACGGCACCCACGGGGAGCGGCAAGACCCTTACGGCCTTCCTCTGGGCCGTCCATCAATTAGTCAGCGGCGCCTGGGGTCTGGGCCGGACCCGGGTCCTCTATGTCTCGCCCTTAAAGGCCCTCAATAACGATATCAGGCGCAACCTGGCCGGACCCCTGGAAGAGATCGGAGCCTATTTTTTGCGGGACGGCCAGGAATTTCCCTCCATCGGCGTACTGACCCGCAGCGGCGACACCCCGGCCGAAGAACGGCGGCAAATGGCTCGGCGGGCCCCGGAAATCTTGATTACGACGCCCGAAAGTTTGAACATCATGCTCAGTTCTCGAGCCGGCCGGGCGATGTTTACGGG
>JACRBX010000006.1 GCA_016219225.1 Deltaproteobacteria bacterium | reverse complement strand
GCTGGATTGTCTGATCAACCCTAAGCCTTTCTCATACTCCCCTTCGTTGACCAGAGCGATAAAGCCTCTGACATCTACTCCTGCCGGACAGCCGTGATTGCAGGGACTGGTTTTATCCCTGAACCCAGGAACGGAATCCCGCCAATCCCCGGTCTGGTTTTTGGTTACCAGACCGGTGGACAGGGGTATTTCAGGAAATCCATCAAAACTGCCGCTAAGGAACCTGCTTTTATCTTTACCCGTCATAGATTCTTGAGCTCCGTATCTGCAAATATTTTTGATTTGGATTTTCCCCTCAAGTTCTCATGCCGACCACCTGGGTATAGGCTTGTTTTGCTGCCTCCATATTCTCTTCCTGTTTCGAAGGGACACTTTCTTTGATGGCTGCCAGCAAAGAATCCAGTTTGACGACTTCCGTTGCCTGGATTACGGCGCCCAGAATAGAGGTATTGACGATAGGAGCCGTTTTAGGTCCCAGCTCATATTTTCTGCTGATGGACGAAGCATCGACAAAAAACCATTTATAGTGTTGATCCTCTACAGACAAAGGATTCGGACTTGAATTAACTACTATAGTCGAACCTTCTTTTAACCCCGCCGTAAGATCGACCATCTTGAATAATTTGGGATCCAATACAACGATACAATCGGGTTTATAAATCTGGTAGCGCATCCGAATCCTCTGGTCATCAATCCTTACATAGGCCACAACCGGCGCCCCTCGTCGTTCTCCTCCGAAGGCCGGAAAAGATTGACTGAATCGCCCATCCAGCATGGCCGCCTGGGCTAATATTTTTGAAGCGATGACCGCCCCCTGGCCGCCTCGTCCATGAATCCGAATCTCAATCATCTTCGATCCTTAAACACTAACCATTATCGAGGCGAAGCCGGTTTATTCACCGGCCATCTCGGGCTTTTACCGCTAAGGATTTCCTCAACACCGCTGGCCGCATCCATAGCCATCCGCATAGCGCACTCCGTGGTCAGTCCGGTGTTGTGGGGTGTAACAATAACATTTTCCATCCCAAACAAGGGATTATCCCGGTCCGGCGGTTCTTTGTCGAAGACGTCGAGGGCCGCCCCGGCAATCGTCTTTTTTTGCAGGGCTTCGATCAGTTCTGCTTCAAAGACAACATCCCCCCGGGCCAGGTTCAGAAAGTAAGCCGAGGGCTTCATAAGAGAAAATTCCTTCAGACCCACCAGCGGCCGGCCGACCGATGGCAAATGCAGGGAGACAAAATCCGGCCGGGAAAAAATCGCCGCCCAGTCGTCCACCATCTCCACCCCTTCAGGAGCCTGGTCCTTAGAGAGATATGGATCGTAGGCCAACACCTTCATTTCCAGGGCCAGACGGGCCATCCTGGCCACCTGCCGGCCGATCCTGCCGCAACCGACGATGCCCAGGACCTTTCCCCCCAGGTCCATGCCCCGGAACTGGTTGCGGATTTCAAAGTTGCCCCGGCGGAATTCCCGCTCGCAGCAGGTCATCTGACGGCCGAGCATGATGATGAACCCCAGGGCCGCTTCGGCCACGGTCCGGGCATTGGACTCCGGGGCATTAGTCACCCAGATGCCGAGACGTTCCGCCGCTTTCAGATCGATGTTATCGACCCCCACACCGCACCGGCTGATGACCTTTAATTTCGGAGCGGCCTCCAGTACCTCGGCCGGATAAGGGGCCGTTCGGGCCACAATGGCCTCACAATCGACGACGTCTTTTTTAATGGCCTGGACTGTGGTTCCTGAGCCCATTTTGATCCGGTAACCCCGCTCCTGCAGGTAGGCTTTGCCTTCCGCTGCGATATCCTGTGGAATGAGTATGGTATAAGCCATAATTGTCCTTTCCGATTTTATTGAAGATTTTGTCCGGCCTTGGCTATTTCCTTGAATTTGGCGGCGATCAGGCCGGAGGACATGGTGGCGATATACCGGGCACCTTGTCCGGCGCATTGGGCGATCTCTTCGGCGCCTCCTGCAAAAAATCCCATGATAACCCCTTTGTCGAGCCCTTTGCGGAACAGCTCCCCGATAACCTTTTTGACTTCCGGATGATTCGGGCCTTCGGCCTTATAGCCCAGGGAAACCGACAGATCCGTAGGGCCGATAAAGGCCACATCCACGCCGGGCACGCTGACTATCTCTTCGAAATGGGCCACCCCTTCCGGTGTTTCAATATGCACGATAATAAGCGTATTATCGTCTGCAGAGTCCAGATAGGCCTTGCCCTTATATTCGCCGAAATGGGCGGCCCGCACGGAATAGGCCGCCCCTCTGGTTCCGAGGGGAGGGAACTTGGCCTTTCGGACCGCGGCTTCGGCATCGGCTTTGGTATTGACCACCGGGACATGGATCCCTCTGGCCCCCCGATCCAGCGCCTTCTGAATAGCCGCCTTGTCGTAGGAAATACGCACCAGGGGCGTCACCCCGGTCAACTCGGCGATGCGGATTAATTCTTCCATCTGGGGGTAACTGAAGGCCCCATGTTCGTCATCGATGACGATAAAATCCAATCCGCAATAGCCGATGATTTCAACCAGCGACGGGGCATAAAAATTCACAATGGTCCCGACGGCCGCGCCCCGGGCCAGTTTTTCTTTTAATGGATTTGTGATCATTCAAACACCTCATTAGAATTCCTGAATGTTTATTCGGAGATTTTCCGTAAATGAAACTGGCATCTTGAAACTTTATTTTGCATTAAATAGCCACCGCATACTTTTCGACTTTATCCCAGTCGACCTCCACTCCCAATCCCGGACCGGTTAAGAGTTCCATGGCGCCGTTGGTTATGACCAGTTCATTTTTAATCAGGCTGTCGCAGACATCCAGATAGGCCGTCATCTCATTGGGCAGATTGATCTGCTTATAAGCGGCCGCCAGGTGCAGGCAGGCGGCGGTGCCCAGGGTGGTCTCGGATTGGGTACAAATCTGCATCTTCATATTGGCCGCTTCGGCCAGGTGGACCATCTTGCCGGCCAGATAAAATCCCGTCCGGGGCACCTTGATGCTGATCCGTTTAAGGGCACCCAATTGAATCTGGCGATAGACGTCGGCAACAGTAAACACGCTGTCATCGCCCATAAGAGGCACACTCACTTTTTACGACAATTCTTTCCGGCCGGCATCATCATAGACCGGCATCGGTTCTTCCACACTGTCCAGGACATTCTCCAGGGCTTTGAGAACCCGATAGGCGGTTTCTTTGTCATAGCATTGGTTCGCATCCACATAAATTTTTACCTCCCGGGGAACTTTTTGATGCATAAGCCTCAGCACTTTGATATCGTTTTCAGGATCTATTCCGCCTTTTACTTTAAAAGCCTTAAAACCCTCTTCGACCTTTCGTATCATTTCATTAATCATTTCTTCGTTGGATTTTAGCCCGATCATCCAACAAAGATCGACTTTATCCCGGTAGGGCCCGCCCAGCATCTTATAGATGGGCACTTGGAGCAATTTACCGTTCAAATCGTGCAGGGCCACATCAATGGCTGATTTGGCCGCCGGATTCCAGGCCAGGGCCCCCATCTTTTCCCAGATCCTCTCCAGGGCGAAGGAATCTTCGCCGATAATCAGCGGGGCGAGATGTTTTTTAAGGGCAAAATATAGGGATTCCTGGGTCTCACCGTAAATCATCGGCCTGGGAATGGCCTCGGCCACGCCATAGGTTCCATCTTCCCCTTCAATCTTCAGCAATAACCAATCCACCTCGGTCATATAGCCCGCCGCCCACTTGAGCGGCTTTTTAAGGGGGATGACAAAAGGGATCACTTCGCAATTTTTAATAATCATGCCCGATTCCTTCCTGATAAATCTGTCCAAGGTACAGGGTCCAGGGATCAGGGGTCGGGGTTAGGACCAAGACGTATCGTAAATAAATCTTTCGCAGGCCCCTGATCCCCGACGCCGGCTTCTGTTTTTCATACTTGCAACTTGAAACTTGTGACTTGCAACTTTATTCTCTAACTGATCCCCGATCCCAGATCCCCGACCCCCGATCCCAGATCCCCGGACTTTATTTCCCCATCAATGCCCCAACAGCACCCTGGGCAGAAAGGTACTCAACCAGGGCCAATAAGTTATGATGCCCAAAACCACCAGAGCCACCAGAAATGGCGGCCAGACCCCTTTGCTCAGGCGCTCCAGGGACATGTTGGCCATGCCGCAAACCGCAAACAGGACCGCTCCGACCGGCGGCGTGATCAGGCCTAAAACGAGGTTCAGGCAGATGACGATGCCCATGTGGACCGGATCAATCCCCACCATGGCGGCAATCGGGGCCAGTACCGGAGTCACAATGACCAGGGCCGGACCGACCTCCAGGGGGATACCCAACAGAATAAGAAAGATATTCGTCATCAGCAGGACCATATAAGGCGAGGTGGTCACCGTCGAAATCCACTGGATCAGCAACTGGGGAATCTGGTCCACTGCCACAAACCAGGCGAAAGGTTCAGAAATGGAGATAAGCAGCATCACCATACCCGATTCCAGGCCGGAGGCCAAAAGCACCTTGGGCAGGCTTTTAAAGGTCAGTTGGCGATAGTAAAAGGCCCCCATGATGACCGCATAGACTACGGAGACACCGGCCGCCTCAGTCGGGGTAAACATGCCGCTCAGGATGCCGCCCATAATCAGCACCGGCATGAACAGGGCCGGCAGGGCCTTGAATCCCCCCACTAAAATTTCCTTCAGCGATTTTTTCGGATCCCGGGGGTAGTTATTCCTTTTAGCAACAAAATAGATATAGACCATCAAGGCGGCGGCCAGCAGGAGGCCGGGGAAAACACCGGCCAGGAAGAGCTCGGCAATGGAAACATTGGCAATGACCCCATAGACGATTAAAACGATGCTGGGCGGGATGATGGGTCCCAGGCAGGCCGCAGTGCAGGTCAGACCGGCCGCTACGCTATCATCATACCCGGCGTTCTTCATGGCCGGGATCATGACCACGCCGATGGCTACGGCCGTGGCCACGGCCGCCCCGGAAATGGCCGCAAAGATGGCACAAGCCAGAACCGTAGCCAGTCCCAGTCCCCCGCGAATATGCCCGAGCAGCAAACGGGCGAAGTTTACCAGGTCCGGGGTCAGCCCTCCCTCCTTCATGAGGTTTCCGGCCAGCATGAACAGCGGGACGGCCAGAAGGGGAAAGGTGGCCAGCCCTCCGAAGATGTTTTGAATAAGCGTGGTGATCGAGACGGTGCCGCCGATCAGGGCATAAACCAGGGCGCAACCGCCCAGAGCCACCGTAATGGGTGCGGAGATACATAACAGAATAACAAATACGGAGACGAATAGGATCATCGGCCTTCTCCTTCCGCACCCAGGCCGAGGAATAACAGAAATTCCTCCAGGGTGAAAAAGAACATAAGCAGGAAGCCGGCCGGGAGCGCCGCATAAGGTATACTCATCACCAGCTCGATGGCCGGAGAAAGCTGCCTGGCATTATAGATGGTCTGGTAGAGCCCGTAATAAAACATGATCCCGAAAAAAAACAGGGTAAAACAATAGGCCACCACCATCAAAACCTTGGCCACAACGGGTGGCAAGGCCTCCACCACAGTGGTCATCTTGACCTGGTAACCCTTCTTCAGACCCACCGCCCCTCCGAGCATGGAGGCCCATACCAGGGAATAGGTAGACACCTCGCCCGACCAGGTGCTCATCTTCTGAAACACATAGCGCCCGATTACCTCATAAGGGATGACGATGGCCAGAAGGGCCATAAAGAGGATCGTCCCCCAGCTTCCGATCCTTAACAGGAAATCGTTGAACCCTTTCAGTGCATGCACCCCGGCACCTCCTTCTTTGCGGACGGATCTCAGCCTTTAGCGGTCAGCCATGGCATTTTTTTCAAGGATTTTCCCGAAAGCTGCCGGCTGATCGCTGACAGCTTTCAGGGAAAAATCATTTCCGGATAAGCCCTATTTAGTGTTTCTGATGGCGTCGATATCGGCCTTGGGAAATTGGCTGCTGAACTTATCATAGACCGGGGCCATGGCCTTCCGGAAGGCCTCCCGGTCCACGTCACGCGTTACGGTGACCCCTTTGGCGGCTATTTCCTTGAGCTTGGCCTCTTCGGTATCGCGTTGATATTTCCGTTGATACTTGGCCGCGTCCAGGGCGGTCTTCAGGAACAGATTCTGGTCCTCCTTGGGCATGGACTCAAAGGTTTTTTTGCACATGATGAGTGGAGCCGGGGAATAGGAGTGGGCGGTGAGGGAAAAATACTTCTGACCGGCGTCCCACAATTTAGTACTGTGAATAACCGCGATGGGGTTTTCCTGGCCGTCGATGACCTTCTGCTGCAGGGCGGTGAAGACTTCGCCCCAAGCCATGGGTGTCGGGTTTACCCCTGCAGCCTTCCAGGCCTCCAGATCGATCTTGTTTTCCATAACCCTTATCTTGAGTCCTTTGGCGTCTTCGATATTTTTAACCGGGTGCTTGGAATTGGTCAGGTTTCGGAATCCGGTTTCACAAAAGGACAGGCCCTTGACATTGGCCTTTTCAAAGTCGTCTAACAGCTTGCGGCCGATAGGGCCGTCCAGGACCACGTCCGCGTGATGGTAATCCCGAAAAAGAAAGGGCAAGGAGGTAATGTTTATGGACGGGACGAATCCACCCATGGGCCCGCTGGCCGTTACCAGTAACTCAATCGATCCCTGCTGGACACCCTCGAATATTTCCCGGGCGCCTTTGCCTAATTGCATGGCCGGATAAACCTTGATGACAATGCGCCCGTTGGTTCTCTCCTTGATCAGGTCGGCGAACTTCTGTCCTCCCACGGTGGTGGGGTGGTCCGAAGGGGTTATGGTGGCGAGTTTCATAGTGGCCTTGTACTGGGCCGAGGCCGGGCCGGCCAGCACGAACAGTGTTAATAGGGCAAGACTGATCACAAAAATTCTTTTCATCTCGATCCTCCTTTAGATTCTTATGTTACCTCTCTTAAAATTCATATCAAATTTTTGTAAACTCGATATCAACCGCCTCTGGCCGGACGATACTGGATTCCGGATAAAACCAAAATATCGTTATCAGTTTAGCTTATTGTAAAAAATACTTTATTAGACAGGATTTACCGGATTATCGTGATTTTTGTGCCTTTCCGGAAGAAAGGCACAAACTAAATCGTCCAGCGGACAGGAATCTTTCTTCCTCCGACGGAGGATGGAAGTTGCTCAGGGTCCTATGGAACCTGAGCAAAACATGTAAATCCCGTTAATCCTGTCTAAAAATTCAAAATCCAGCATCCAGCATTAAGTCCCAAAATCAATTTGGCGGTACACAATCCGCCCACCCAGAACTGTCATCTGGGGAATCAGCAAAACCTCACCGGGGAATCCTTCCCCGCGGTGATCGATGAACTGCGTTTTCCGTTTACTTAATCTGAAAATTGCAATATCCGCTAAGGCCCCCGGGGCCAGGGTCCCTATATTCCCCTCTTTTCCCAAGAAGGCAGCCGGTGTTGCCGTGCAGGCCGCCACCACATCCATAAGATCGAGGCCAAGGCCGAGATACTTGGACATCACATAGGGTAGTCCGAAGGCGTAATCCGAATAAAGGGTCAGGGTCGTCAAATCGGTGCTGATCATATCGGGAAGGAATCCCTCTTCGATGGCCGCCCGGGCCACGGCCAAAGAAAAATTCAGCTTGCCATTGGCTGCGTCAAAGAGGACCCCCCGATTTCTGGCGGCCTTGATTTCAGGCGAAACCCGACCATCCGGATCGATAATAGTCGGCCCCCGTCCGTGGAAGACATGGCAGAAAACATCCCCCCGGCGCAGTAAGGCGGCTATCTCCCCCTGGGGACAAGGAGGGTCGCTCACATGGACCACCACCGGACAACCGATCTCTTCGGCCATCTTCAAGGTGGCCTGTAAGGGTTCCAATCCCAGATCCCTAACAATATCTTTACCCTGGCGGATTTTCAAGCCGATTAATTGGCCGGGATATCCGGCAAACAAGGTTTTCAGGGCTTTAAGGTCAAAATATCGGGGATGGACATTTTCGTCGAAGCGCAGCGTCATTTGGCCGGTCACCGAAACGTTGACCAGGCTGAAGATGCGCATCTGGTTAAAGGCCACAGCGGTTCGGACAAAGCTTTCGTAGTTTCCAAAACCGGCGCTGCCGGCATCGACCACGGTCGTCACCCCCTGGGGTAAGAAGGCGGAATCGGCCCGAAGGCCGAATTCGGTTCCCGGCGAAAAGACATGGGCATGGAAGTCGATTAAACCCGGCAGGACCAGACACCCCTCCGCGTCGATCATATAAGCGGCCTGAAGTTCAGAGGTCCGGCTCTCCACGATTTCTCCGTCCCGTATGCCCACATCCCCTTTCAGCTTAAGTTTGCGGGCCGGGTCGACGAGGGTTCCGTTCTTAATGAGCAGGTCGAGAGGTTTCAATGGCAACTCCTCAAAGGCATTCAGATGAATCTTTGGGGCCACCCTGCCGGAAGGGCAACCGTTTTTGGTATACCATTTGGTTGAACCAAATGGAACACAATTTATGTTCTTTTGTCAAGAAAAATATTCTGGCCTGGCCCGATTTATTCCGCAAACCCCTTCTTTAAAACGCAACCATATAATTTCATTGTTAAAAAATTTGCCAAACCCTTACCCCCCAAACCGTCTTCCGGAGGCAACCCGTGCGGGTTTGGAACTTTTCCCGGCAACCTTTCACTTGACGGAATGAAGATTGTTGGTTAAGGTAAAAACATTTATTGAAATAATCGATTCCATGAATCGGGACGTAACAGATACACAGAGAAGCGTACAGACTCCAAAAGGTCCAAGGTTCAAGGTACAGGGGCCCAGGTTTTCAAGCTGATGCAACCTCCACTTCAACTGACCCCCGATCCCTGGATCTATTTTCGTACTGAAGGAGAAAAGGAAAAACGGCTATGCCCTTAAAGAAAAAAGATATCTTCGAAGAACTGAAACTGGCGATTATGCAGGGGATATTCAAGCCCAGGGAGCGTCTCATGGAGCGTTCCCTGGCGGCCCAGTTTAATACCAGCCGGACCCCGATCCGCGAAGCCTTGCGCAAGCTGGAAAGCCTGGGATTTTTGCGCCTCATCCCCAATCAGGGGGCCACCGTGAACGATTTCTCTCTGGAAGACATCGAAGCCCTCTATCAGGTACGCATCCCGAACGAGAAACTGGCCGCCAAGCTAAGCTGCGCCCGGATCAGCCGGGAGGAAATTAAAAAGTTAAGCGCTATCAATCAGCAGTTTATTCTGGCGGTGCAGGCCAATGATTTTCTTTCCATGATCGCCAAAGACCAGGAATTCCATCTCACCCTCATCGGCCTCTGCGGAAACCCTTTTTTGGTGAAAATAGCCGAAGACCTGCGGCTCCGGTCCTATCAATTCACCTTCTATTTCTGGAAAGAAAAAAAATACTCCCAGAATTCCGCCCTGATGCACAAAAAAATCCTAAAAGCTCTTCGTAACCATGATATGGGGCAAATAGAAAGCCTGATAGAATCCCACTTAACCCGTTCAAAGGACCGCTATCTGAAATACCTCTCACAGATTCAAGGGACTTGAATATTTACTGAAATCTATCCAAAGATATTTGAAATTTTCCTGTTACTCATTACTCGTTTCTGGTTACTCGTTTTAACCAGCAACAAGCAACCAGGAATGAATCACCTTCGATATTAGTTTTCCTTTCATAATTCCCTCATATACTCTTAGCATTTACGCAGCGACTTCGGCGTGTTAAACAAATAATGTCTTAAAGACTATTTCCCGTTTTTCAAGGAGGTTAAGATGGGCAAAGACAAAGTGAATTGGGAATATGTGAACGAGTGGAAAAAAGAGGTGAATCCCTTGGGCCGAAAGGAAGAATTCAAAGCCATTTCCATCCCCTTTGGCCTTCCTGAGGTCGTTGATCCCTATGGTACCCGGTTCGGGATAGACGTCGAAGTTTTGCCGAAGTGGAATATCCCCAGGAAGGTTTTAATATGCCAGACCGTTTGTTATCCTGGATCATCGATTCTATCTGATGATCCAGATGGGTATAGTTTGATCTGTCCCGGGAGCGGCGCCGGGGGGGGTGGGCCGGAGTGTTTTCATCTCACTCGCTCACGCAACCCCCTACTGAGCCGTACAGGCGTTATCGATGGGCACGGCCGCACCGTTTATAAAGGATGATTCATCGCTGGCTAAAAATAGAGCCAGATTAGCAACCTCCCTGGTAGTGCCCAGGCGACCAGACAACTGGACCAGCAGATCATCGATAAGAACTCCCTGGCTTCTAAGCAGGTCAAAGGATCGGCTGACCATTTCAGTATCGATAAAAGAGGGACACATGGCATTGATCCTGATGTTATGGGCCCGAAGCTCCAGGGCCATGGTCTTGGTCAACCCGATAACGCCGTGTTTCGAGGCGCAGTAGACCCCCAACTGGGGAAGACCGACCAGACCTCCGGCCGAAGAAAGATTGACGATTGCCCCTCCCCGGTCCTGGGCGATCATCTGGCGGACGGCATGCTTGGACATGAGGAAGACCCCTCTCATGTTGACACTCATCACCCGTTCCCATTCCTCTACGGTCATTTCATGGACCAGTTTCCAGACCTCTATCCCGGCATTATTGACCAGGATATCCAAGCCCCCGTAAGTATCGACGGCCAGGGCTACCGCCTTTTCCACATCACTCTCCCGGCTGGTGTCTCCCTGAATCGGGATGGCGCTCCCGCCCTTGGCTCTGATGCCTTCAGCGGTTTCTTTAACCGTGCTGCCGCTGATATCATTGACCACCACCTTGGCGCCTTCTTCGGCAAAACGTTCGGCTATGGCCCGGCCTATGCCGCCCCCTGCCCCGGTTATTAAAGCAACTTTGTTTTCCAAACGCATAACTTTTTTCTCCCTCTCCCGCACAAAACGACGATTTGCATCTCTACGGGAGTGGCCAATTATCCAGGATCGGATTGCCGATCAGTGCCCTCCAGGCGGCCATTGGCTCCGGCTGACTTCTGTCCAGACATCTGGTTTCCATCTGCTTAACCATGTATTGCAGTTCTTCGTTTAAAAGTCCACGAGGCATGCAACATCTCCTTTCAACCTGACAAAACCCAACAAAAGCAGCCCTGGCGATTTAACTGCCCAAATAGGCTTTCTGGATGTGTTCACTCCCTTTAAGTACTTCACAATCTCCCTCCAGGACGACTTTGCCGACCTGTAATACATAGCCTCTTCGGGCTAGACGGAGGGCCAGGGGGACATTCTGTTCCACCAGAATAACGCTGATGCCGCTTTGATTAATGCGTTCGATTACCGAACCCAGCTCAGCAACCACCAGAGGGGCTAATCCCAGTGAAGGCTCATCCAATAACAGCAGTTTGGGTTTGGCCATCAATCCCCGCCCGATGGCCAGCATCTGTTGTTCGCCGCCGCTCAAGGTCCCGGCTTTTTGATACAGTCTTTCCTTTAACCGGGGGAAATATCCAAATATTTCTTCCATATCTTTTTTTATGCCGGCCGACTCCCGGCGTAAAACCGCTCCCAGCTTAAGATTGGCCAGGACACTCAGATGGGCAAAAAGTCTCCGGCCTTCGGGAACCTGGACCAGGCCGTGCTTTACGATTTCGTGAATAGCCATCCGGTCGATCCGTTTGTCCCGGAACCAGATTTCACCGGAGGTAAGCGATTTCAACCCGGATAAGGCCCGCAAAATAGTGCTCTTCCCGGCCCCGTTACTGCCGATGATGGAAATTAAATCCCCTTCAGCCATCTCCAGGGAGGCCGCTTCAACGGCCTTGGCTTTGTCATAATGGACGGTAATCCCTTTTACCTTAAGCAGCATATTCACCACCAAAGTAGGCGCGAATGACCTCTTTATTTCTCCTCACCTCTTCCGGTGAGCCTTCGGCAATCTTCTCCCCGTAATTGACCACGATAATCCGGTCGCAGAGACTCATCACAACGGCTACATTATGTTCCACCAGAAGGATCGTCGTCCCCTGGGCGCGGATCTTATTAATCACTTTCAGGGCCAGGCTGATTTCATCCGGGTCCATCCCGCCGATGGGCTCATCCAGCAACAGTAATTTAGGTTTAACCGCCAGGGCGGCGGCCAGATCGAGTACTTTTTGGTATCCATGGGAAAGGTTCTTGGCGAGCTCATCCCGGACTCCGCTTAACCCGACAAGCTGCAAATTTTCTTCGGCCTGGTTTAAAATGTTTTCTTCTTTCCGGCGATAGGCTCGCGTGTTCAATATGGACCCCCATAAACTGGTGTCGGCCGACAGATAAAAGGAAGCCACGATGTTTTTAAGGGTGGTAAATTCGCCGAAGAAAGGGGTGATCTGAAAGGTGCGCCCTATTCCCATTCTGGCCACCAGATGGGGTTTCTTCCCGGTTATATCCTTTCCGTCAAAAAGAATACTTCCACCGCTGGGCCTGAGAAAACCGCTGATCAAATTGATCATGGTCGATTTTCCGGCCCCATTGGGACCGATCAAGCCAACGATCTGCCCCTCTTCGATCGCCATATCAACCTGGTGAACAGCTACCAGTCCGCCAAATATCTTGGTCAATCCCTGGATTTTAAGAAGCATGGTCGGGCACCTTCTGCTGGCGTTTGTTTTTAATCCAAGAAGAAATCTGTTCCGGCAAACTGACGATGCCCTTCGGTATTAAAAAGATAACCACAGCGAGCAGACCGGCCAAAAAAAAGGGGGTGTATCCTTTGAGCCCCCCCATAACGTAGGGGACAAGATAGAGAATGAAAGCCCCGACAATAGGTCCGGCGAAGCTGCCTGTCCCGCCGGCCAAGAGATAAACGACTAAAAAGATACTCGGCAGCATGGAAAAGTTGGACGGGGCGATAAAGGTGTTGTAATGGGCATAGACGGCACCGGCCAGACCGGCGAAAAAACAGCCTATACCCAGGGCTTGTATCCTGGCTCCGGCCTCGTTTATGCCCCGGCTCGAGGCTGCCAGGTAAGATTGGGCGACGCCCATAAGGGTCATACCGATTCGGGAGTGTTCAATCCGGTAAATCACAAGAAGGCAAAGCAGGGTCAGAACCAGAAAGAAATAGTAATAAGGGATTTTGGAGAATCCAAAGAGGCGGGGAATCCCCGGCATTCCGCCAAGATAGCCGGTGAGATCGGGGATAACCCCGGTAAGGGCGGTTATCATAATCCCAAAAAAAAGACTGGCCATGGAAAAATAGATGGCCCTTAACCTTGAGAAAGGAAAACCGATCAGAATGCCGGCTACCATGGCCGACAGACCACCGATCGGTATGGTTGCCCAGGGGGTCCAGCCGGCGTGTTTGGCCAATATAGCCGAGGTATAAGCCCCAATACCCATGAACGCGGCATGGCCGAGGGATAATTGTCCCGAGATATAGATGGTCCGCAGACTGCTGGTGAGCAGGACATAGATCAACACGAGATTGGCCAGATGCAGCCGATAGTTGTTCAGAAACAGGGGGGCCAGTAAAAGGACTATTAATGTCCCCAGGCCGAAGAAAGTCTTGACGGGATTTTTCCCTGAGCGGATTTTACTCTTAGACAAGATCACACCTCATGTCCGAAAAAACCTTGGGGCCTGATGACCAGTATCAGGATGATTAAACCAAAACCGGTTAAGTCGGAATAGACCGCCGGCAAGAAATAGGGGCAAAGGGCGTCCAAGGCCCCCATAACCAGTCCTCCGGCCCAGATACCGCCGATCGTTCCAATCCCGGACAGAATAACCACAGCAATGATTCGGATCAGTATGATGTCGGCCACCCCGACATGCAGGACGGATACAGAGCCCATGACGCCCCCGGCCAACCCGACCAGGCTGCAACCCATGACAAAGGCCAGGGCGGAAATGCGGTTAATATTGATCCCCTGTAAGGCTGCCGCTTCCCGATCCTCAGCGATGGCCAGCATGGACAGACCGGTCCTGCTCTTTTGAATAAAGAGAGAGAGTGCCGTCAACAGGATGGCGCAGATAATCAGGATTACCAGTCTATCGGTATTAACGTTGATATCCCCAATGGTTATAACGCCTTCGACTATGGATGGCAACCTCTTGGTAAAAGGACCGACCGTCAGATCGGCCCCGGTCTTCAGAACGATAACCAGAATGATGGCCATGACGGTCGCTTTTTCAAAGTCGCCTCGAAAAGGGCGGAAACAAAACTTCTCAAGGAAAAGACCGATGATGGCCATGGCCACCATGGTCAGCGGCAGGGCCACCCATGGATTCAAACCCAGGATCACCCAGAAATAGTAGCAGACATAACCGCTGACCATATAGATGGCGCCGTGGGCGAAATTCATGATGCGCATGACGCCGAAAACAAGGGCAAAACCCAAGGCCGCCAATAGATAGATGGACGATATCATCATCACATTGATCAGATGCCCTGCTATTTGTGAAACCACGCCTCTTACCCCGCAAGAATTAAATTTGGACGCAGATTTTCGCCGATACCCGCAGGTTCAAACAATAAGCTCAAAGCGAAAACCCTCAACCTGCAACTTGAAACTTGAAACTTTTTTTCAAATTAAATCCTGGCAATCTGCGTCATCTGCGTTCATCTGCGTCCAAAATGTAAATGCCTCTACTACGGTGTGTGCTTGTTACCGGCCCACTTGACGTTTACCGGTTTACCTTTAACAACCTGAACAATGGCTAAAGGTTGACAGACCACGTTGTTGATCCCGTAGGTCTTCTGCCCGCCCATGATCCCGGGGCCGGTCACGGTTTGAATGGTTTTCATGGTACGCCAGTGATTGGCTACCACGGTCGGATCCAGGCTTTGAGCGGACTCAATGGCCTGAACCAGACTCCAGAGCGTATTGAACCCGAAGGAATGCCAGTGGAAGTTCTTTCCAAACTTGGCGACGCCTCTTTTTGTAATTTCTTTCATGATGGGCGGCACCCCCTCACCATGCATATACCAACTGACGATAAAGAAACCTTCCACTTCCGGCCCGGCGCCGGCGGCTTCGATGATGTCGGGCAAGGCGCTGGGGGTAACGTTGAAGAGAGGTCCCTTGTAGCCCTTGGACCGGGCGGCTTTAATGATGGAGCCGATATGATAGGGCCAGCCATCCATCGGAGAAAAGATGTCCGCCTTGGCCTCCAGGGCCTTGGTCACGATAGGATTAAAGTCCGTGGTGTCGTTCGGGAAGGCCCCGGTAAAGACCACCTTGAAACCGAATTCATCGGCCAGCAGCTTCAGATATTTCTGCCGGTAAGGCTCGCCGCCGTCGGCCGGCCAGATAAAAGACATGGTTTTAGCCTTGGGGTACTTCGCCTTCAGATGGGCGAAGGCGATCCGCATGCCGGCCACGATGCCCGGGTTCTGGCTGAATACCTGGGGGGCATTAGGCCCTAATTCATCCGGAGCCAGGCAGATGTATTGCCGGATATGGGTTACCTTGGCTGGAACCGTGACTGAATTGGCGGCTAAATTCATTTCGGTCATCACCCCGCCGACCAGGAATTTAACGTCCTGCTCCATGATCACCTTATTGGCAGCGGCGATCATACCCTCGCCGGAGCTCTTGGTGTCTTCGGAGACTAATTCGATTTTATAGTTCTCCCCCTTAATAGTTATACCCCCCTTGTCATTAATCCAGTCGGCGGCTATCAACACCCCCTGGTGCATAAGCCCTTCGCCAGGAGCCATGACGCCTGTCAGGGAATCCAGGACCCCGATCTTAAGTGTTTTGGCCGCAAAACAGGGTTGGCCTGAGACCACAAAAACCGCAAAAATAAAAACCAAAGTTAAAAACAATCCGGTGCGCTTCATTGCATAATCCTCCTTGGTAATTTGGTTTTTTAACTATATTAATTTTGAACCCGTAACCCGCAACGCTTTTTAACCTAATTCACATGCCACGCCAGGGCGTGGCACAACGAAGCATGAAAAAGTCTTTCGCTGATCCCCGACACCTGGCCCCTGGTCCCTGAGTCGTTTGTCTCACTTGAATCTTGCGTCCTGCAACTTGAAACTTTATTTTCGAACTAAACCCCCATCCCCCCATTGACCCCGATAACCTGCCCCACAATATAATCGGCTTCATCCGTGGCTAAATAAACAACCAGGCTGGCTACTTCATTGGCTGTTCCCAGACGTCCTATGGGTATTTGACTTTTCAGGATCGGCAGAAGCTGTGGATCAATGGTGCTTATCAGTGGGGTATCACAATATCCGGGAGCCACGGCATTGACCATAATTCCGGAACCGATCACCTCCCTGGCCACGGCTTTGGTAAAGGCGACAATCCCGCCCTTAGAGGCAGAATAGGCAGGGATATTGGGTTCACCTTGGACCCCGGCAATCGAGGCTATATTGACAATTTTCCCCTTTCCTTTCTTTTCCATCACCCTGAGGGCCTCGCGGGTGCAATAGAAAGTCCCATTGAGATTGATATTGATGGTGGTGTGCCACCATTCGTCCTTAAAGGCGGAGGTGATTTTCATGGACTCCTGCACCTTACCGGTCTTCATCACCTCATCCACGGCCTTAAGAATGGAACTGTTATGAAGGTCTTCATAGTCTTTCCAGTCCGGTTTCATGACGATGCCGGCATTATTGACCAGTATGTCGATCGTTCCCCACCTTGAAACCACTTTTTCAAACATGGCTTTGACCTGATCAACATTACTGACATCGGCCTCCAGGGACAATCCCTCCGATCCTGTCTTCTGGATAATCTCCAGAGTTTCTTCAATGGCCCGGACATTGACATCGTTCACTGCGATTTTTGCCCCTTCCTGCGCCATCAGTCTGGCAATTTCCCTGCCAAACCCGCTGCCGGCGCCAGTAATCAGGGCGACTCTGCCCTTCAGTTTCATGTAACACCTCCTTTCCCACGAAGCATAAAAATAGGTTTCTCCGAACTCCGAACTCTTAACTCTATTCTTTTATCATCCCCTCCGGGGATAAACCTTAGCGATCTTGTACCCGCCGGCCACTGAAAGCGTATCATTGGCGCCATCACAGATAAGGGTCGTCCGGGCGTCCCGGAAAAGCTTTTCCACGACATATTCTTTGGAAATCCCGTTTCCTCCCAGAATCTGAATGGCGTCGCTGGTCACATCCAGGGAGGCCTGGGTGGCGAAGGTCTTGGCCGCCATGGAATATTCGATGGCCCTTTTTTCTGGTGTGATCGGCTGTGACCAATTATACACAAAGGCCGCCCGTCAGATCTGCCGGCTGGCCTCTACCTTGCGAAACATGTCAAAGATCTTCAGTTGAATGATGGAGTGCTCAATGAGACGTTTACCTCCCTGGACCCGTTCCCGGGCATAGGCCAGGGCTTCATCAAAGGCCGCCCGGGCCAAGCCGGTAGCCCAGGTACCGACCATGGGCAGGGTCAGGCACAAATGGGCCTCCAGGGCGGCCTCATAATTTTCCGGTCCAACGATTAAATATTTTCGAGGAACCCGCACATTATCGAAATAGACCTCGCCCTGGCATAAATCCCGGGCACCCAACTTATTGAGGGGTTTCCCCAGGGAGACCCCGGGACGATCCAGAGAAAAGATAAAAATGCCGCTGCCGGCATGCCCCTTCGAGGGGTCGATCTGACACATCAAAAGGATATGGTTGGCCAAGGGTCCGGCCGAAACCCAAGCCGCCTTCTGGCCGTTGATCACATAGTCGTCCCCGTCTAAGCGGGCCCGGCACTGGGCGGGAATGTTCGGATCCCGGAAGCTGGGATACCCGGCCATGACCGTGTCCGACCCATGGTCCGGCTCAGTGATGGCCCAGCAGCCCACATAACTTCCATCCGTGCACTGGCAATAGGGAATGGTGAATTCTTTGATGTGTTCTTCAGTTCCGGCCATGGCCACGGCCGCATCCAGGCTGGTATTCAAGGCCAGAGTCAAGCCGAAACTTCCCCAGGCCAGCTCTTCCATGACGATCTGGATCTGCAGAGGGCTCAGACCGGGACCGCCGAAATCCTCCGGGAAGGGGAGCTTATGATAGCCGAGCTGGTAGGCCTGACGCATGAAATCCCAATACGGGGATCCTTTGGCAAAGGCTTCCTCGGGGGTCATGGTATCGAGCTTAATGGAAATAGGCCGCATCACTTCCCGGGCAAACTTGCTGGCCGCTTCCCTCAGGGCGATATCCTCCGAGGATAGGTTCATGTTAAGATCGAAATAATCCATTGTCCTGCTCCTTTCAAAAAATAGAGTTTCGCGTTACGAGTTTCGGGTTTCGAGTTCCGTAGAAAAAACATTTTCATGTTTCGTGGCGCTCTTCTCCACCCAGCCTTGCACCTTGTACCCTGCACCTTGCGCCTTCAATCTTGCATCCTGAAACTTGCATCTTGCATCTTAATGGCCCTATCCCTCCACCTGCGGATCATTGGACCCTGGACGAAACCAGGTGACGGGCCGGTAGTGACGCGCCACCATACCGGATTGTTTGAATTTCGGATAGCCCAGAACCATGGCCGTGTGAACGACCCAGGGATCATCAAACCCGAGTTTGGACTTCAGCTCGGGAATGGCATTGACCGCCACCCCTCCGAAATTGGTCCAGCAGGCCCCCAGACCGAGGGAATTGGCCACGATATTCATATTCTGGCCGCAGATACCGATGGCCACGGCCGGATTGTTCAATTTAGGATGGGCGCCCAAAAAGATGACCGCCGGGGCCCCCAGGAAAACGGGTAACTCTTTCACGGCCACGCATCGGATGCCGTATTGGGTCCTGGGATCGAAAACCCCTGTTTCCACAACCCCTACCATGTTCATAATAGCCTCATCATTTCCGAACACAGGATACACACCGGCCCAGAAGGCCTGGCAGGCAGTTTCCAACTCGGCGATCATCTCCGTATTGGTCACCACGGTAAATTTCCAGGGCTGATGATTGCCGCCGCTGGGAGCAAAACGTCCCGCCTCCAGCACCCGGAGTATCAGAGGATCGGGAACCGGATCTTTTTTATAATGCCTGACACTCCTTCTTTCTAATACTAATCGTTCCACCGGGTTCCATTCGACCGGTTTTCCCTCTCCATCCTTGGGCGGAAGGGGCATCTTGACCGGGGGCGTTTGGGTATCAAAGAATCCCCCCTTGACGTTGTAGATGCGCTCCACCGACAGGGCATCCACCGGACAGGCGACCATGCAGTTGGTGCAGGAAATGCATACATAGTGGCTCTTCATCTTCGGGTGTTCATCTTCGTCCATTTCCATGCACTTAAAGGGGCAGTTTTCAATACACAGCCCGCAACTGGTGCACTTCTCTGGATCGACCTTCATCACCCCCGGTTCGACACCGGTGGGCCGAAGCATCGGCTTCAGTTCCTCAAAGGTTTGTTTCTGTTCTTCCATAGTCTTTATCCTCCTGTTGATGTTCGTATGCCGGTGGGGGCCTTCGTGTCCTCCCGTTTAGGCTCTATGATTTCAGTAAGGATCCCAAGGTTCCCCTGAGGATGGATGAAGCAAGCCTTAAAATCAGCGTTGTCCGCTTCACCCAGCACCTTCAGCCCTTTGGCCTTCAAATCCTTAATGACCTCTTCAAACTGCTCAACCTCCAGGGACATATGGTGAATCCCTTCTCCCCGGTCTTTGATGAAACGGGCGATAAAACTTTCCGGAGAAAGACCGGCGATCAATTCCAGACGCATGGCATTGATCTCCACCAGGGCCGTTTCAAACTGCTGATCTTCATACCGGTCCCGCTTGATGAGTTTGGCGCCATAAGTTTTTTCGAAGAAGTCAATGGCCTTCTCCAGTTCCTTAACGGCGATCCCGACATGATTAAATTTTTTAATCATCCCACACCCCTCAGATAATTCAAAAATAACGTTCGTCGTTCAGTGTTCGGTGTTCGGCGAAAACCATTTTCATGATTTGTGGCGCCCCATGGGACATGATAGTTTACTAATGCCGATTTCTAATCCTATCGAGCCAATATATGAATACCGGCTACGGCCCCGTGTTCGAGATTAGTCACCAGGCCGCCTAACATCTGGGCCAGACCGACCTTGGCCTTCGGTGTCTGACGCTCCCCGGCCTGCCCTCTGAGGTGGAGGACCACCTCGCAGACCGTGCGGACACCGGAGGCGCTCAAAGGATGCCCGAGGGCCAGAAGACCGCCGCT
>JACRBX010000005.1 GCA_016219225.1 Deltaproteobacteria bacterium | reverse complement strand
CAAACTTCTTGATTTGCGGGGAATGAATATCCTGTATGATAATGTCGCTGCTCTTGGAAACGGCCAGGTTGAAGATATCGTTGGATCCTTCCAGTCCGATAACAAACCATTTCTTGATCATTTCGATGTTATCTCCGAACCCGAATCGTAATTTCATGACCGGCTCTACCGTATCTTTAACGAAAAAAAGGGCTCTTTCAATCTTGAATCTTTTCATTCCCCGATAGATCGTTTCCAGGGCTATGGTTATAATATCGTTCAGGGCGAAAGGTCGAAGCATCGAAATGTTGATTTCCTGGATACCCTTGGAAAAAATTGATTCGACGTCTTCCCGGTCTTCCTTTTTAAAAAAAGCATCGATGGGTTTAAGAGCATCGGTTTTGAATTCCAGAACTTCGGCGTCCGAGATGGTTGAGCCTTCCTGACCCGTCCATTCGTCTAATTGTTTGCTTAAAGGGGTTTCGTTTAGATCCAGGCTCAACTCTTCGGCTAATTGATAGAAGTTTTGTGAGGTGCTCGCTATCAGGCTATCCAATTTTACTTCCTGTACCTTGATATGTCTTTTATAACCATCGAGCAGTCTATTTATTTTTTCGGTCTTTAATTCTTTCTCAAGACCGGTGGCCAAGGTATTGGATATTTCCGTCGAAAGGGTGGCAACCATACTGAGTTTCTCGGATTCTTGCGGATCGACGACAAGATCAGACCGGTTGATATTACGCATACTTTGCACAATTTTCTGCGGGAAATTCCATTCCGTGGCCATGGTCATCCCTAATTCTTCAAAGGAAATTCCGAGAACTTCGGACGCGGCCATATCTTCCGTAATATCTTCCTCGGCGCTAAATCTCCTGATCTCGGCGATTTTCTCAGGCATGGAAAAAGTCACCAATATCTTCCCCAAGGGATGGAGGAGGGTACAGATAAAAGCTTCTTCCTCTTCTATAAAGTTTAAATCATGGATGATTTTCTGGGCAAAAATTCCACCCCAAAAGGCCTGACCGAGCGTGTTGATTATTTCCGGATATGGACTGTTTTTCAGGAAATGGTCAAAGATCATCAGGGTGAGGGCAATATTTTTTATATAATCTATACCCAGCAGAAAAATTGCCCGAGATATGGTCGTCACTTCACCAAACTGCAGATAATGAACACTATTAACCACCTTTAGCAGTTTTAAGGTCAGACCATAATCCTTCAGTATGATATTGGCAATTTCGGTAACGTTTTGTTCTTCTATTTCCTTTAGGTTCCTGAAAAATCCGATGGTTTCGGCCAGGCTGGGGAGATCGCTACGCTGGCGTATCTTATTTAAAATATCATTTTTGGGCTTGAGACTTTGAGTTCCCATTCGAATCCTGATTGTTTAAAAACTGTTCGTTGTAGAATAAAAGCTTTTTAAGTATACTAATAACAAAAAAGGGAAAGGTCAAGTTTTGCGGACTCGTAAAAATTCAAAATAGAGAAGGGTTTGCCTCCCTGGTTTTCTTTTGACGAAGTTCCCGAGAAATATTATTATAAAGCCGAAATACCGGACCATGACCTTATGCCCTTTCCGGAGATCGCCTAAACCGGTAAGGCCGCCTCCTGAAGACACAATAAACCATACAAAGGGATTGACATGACCGATAATTTTCCATGCCGAACCGACCAAAAGAAAGTACCCCCACCGGATCTCGAAACCCTGGCTGACGATATCCGTCGCCACATTGTTTCCACTCTGGGCAATGAGGTTTATGGGCATAGTCATTTTCGTTATTTCAATGGATTGGCCCTGAGCATCCGCGACCGGCTCATCACGGCCTGGCTGAACACGCAGCGAGACTACTACGACGGAATGGTCAAGAGGGTTTATTACCTCTCCATGGAATTCCTCCCCGGTCGTTTTCTGATGAATTACCTGACCAATCTGGGAATGGAACAGGGCTGCCGACAGGTCTTGGAGAAATTGGGACTGAGTCTGGAAGACCTGGAAGAGGTGGAGTGGGATGCCGGCCTCGGCAACGGCGGTTTGGGGCGCCTGGCCTCCTGCTATCTGGACTCCATGGCCAGCCTGAAGATCCCCGGTTACGGCTATGGTATTGCCTACGACTACGGTATCTTTTTCCAGAATATCGTTAACGGTTTTCAGGAGGAAAGCTGCGATAACTGGCGCCGCCAGGGTAGTCCCTGGGAGATCGTCCGGCGCGAGCATCTCTACGAAGTCAAATTCTACGGCCGAAGTGAGTCCACCCTTGATCCCGAGGGGCGCCGGTGCTATCGCTGGGTGGACACCGAGAACATCATGGCCGTGCCTTGTGATATCCTGATCCCCGGTTATGGTGGCGACCACGTTACCAATATGCGGTTGTGGGCCGCCCAATCGAGCCGTGATTTCAATTTGAGTGTCTTCAACCGGGGGGATTATGCCGGGGCCATGCACGACAAGGTTATGAGCGAGAACATCTCCAAGGTCCTGTACCCCAACGATCAGCCGGAACAAGGCAAGGAACTCCGTTTAAAACAGCAGTATTTTCTGGTGGCCGCCACTTTTCAGGACATCATGCGTCGTCATAAAAAGCAGCACGGGTCCCTGGCCGGCCTGGCCGATTACGCGGCTGTGCAATTGAATGACACCCACCCGGCTATCGCCATCGCTGAACTGATGCGGCTCCTGCTGGATGAGGAACAGTTGGGTTGGGATCAAGCCTGGGATATCAGCAACAAGACCTTTGCCTATACCAACCACACCGTCTTGCCCGAAGCCCTGGAGACCTGGCCGGTGGATCTGATCGGACGTCTGCTGCCCAGGCATCTGGAAATCATCTACGAAATCAATCATCGTTTTTTGCAGGAGGTGGCCGCCCGGTATTCGGGTGATCAAGAAATCCTGACCAGACTGTCCCTCATCGAAGAGGGATCGGAGCGCCGGGTACGGATGGCCCATCTGGCCATCGTGGGCAGTCATTCGGTCAACGGGGTGGCCGCCTTGCACACCCAAATTCTCAAAGACGTTCTATTCCGGGATTTTCACGAATTTTATCCCGGGAAATTCAAGAACATCACCAACGGCGTCACCCCCCGGCGTTGGCTCCTCCAGACCAATCCCGCCCTCTCGGGGCTCATTACCGACACCATCGGTTCGGACTGGGTCTGTGATCTGAACCAACTCAGAAAACTGATTCCTTTGGCCGAAGACCCGCAATTTCGCCGGGCTTTTTCCGAGGCCAAACTCGAGAATAAAAAACGGCTGGCCCGCTATGTGTTGCGCAAGATGGGGCTGGGCATCAACCCTCGAACCCTGTTCGACTGCCAGTTTAAGCGGATGCATGAATATAAGCGCCAACTCCTGAACATCCTGCACGTGATTACCCGTTACAACCGCATCAAGGGAAACCCCCGGGCGCCCTCCACGCCCCGTACGGTTTTGATGGGCGGGAAGGCGGCGCCCGGCTATTATCGGGCCAAGCTCATAATCAAACTTTTCAATTCCGTAGCCGAGGTGGTTAATAATGATCCCGATGTCCAAGGCCGGCTTCGGATGCTCTTCCTGCCGAATTACTGCATCTCTCAGGCTGAGAAGGTTATTCCGGCGGCCGACCTCTCGGAACAGATATCCACGGCCGGTATGGAGGCCTCCGGCACGGGCAACATGAAGTTCGCGCTCAACGGGGCGTTGACCATAGGAACCCTGGACGGCGCCAATGTGGAGATGAGGGAAGAGGTGGGGCCTGAGAATTTTTTCCTTTTCGGTTTAAGGTCTGAGGAAGTGGACCGGTTGCGGCAAGAAGGCTATAGCCCGTGGCACTATTACCAAAGGGACCCGGAACTCAAACAGGCCATCGAACAGATCGCCTCGGGATATTTCTCGCCCGGCCAGGCCTCCCTTTTTGCTCCTCTGGTGGATGCCCTTCTGAGGGATGGGGACTACTTTTTAGTTTTGGCGGACTATCGAAGCTATATCGATACCCAGGGACAGGTAGACGAACTTTTCGGAAACCCCGACGAATGGACCCGCCGGGCCATCCTCAACACGGCCTGTATGGGCAAGTTTTCCAGCGATCGGGCCGTCATGGAGTATGTCCGGGAGATTTGGGGGGTTCAGCCTTTAGGGAAATCGTAGACTATTAAACATTACTCCGCCTGAGTAAAAAAACTACCGGCCCAGTCCCGGGCCTGGGCAAAGTTTTCTTTGATGAGGTTAAGGTCCAGAAAGAGCTTCTGCGTCAAGATTTCGAGGGCCGACCAATCGCCATCCTCCAAGGACTCCAATAATTCGAAGAGAAGACGGTACTCATTGTTGGGGTCGCGACGAAGGGCCGCCTTGAGCTTGGCCTCCAGTGGCAGCAACTCCACCACCTTTTCCATGGGCAGCCCCAGGATGGAGTCCAGCAGGGAAAATAAGCCCAGGAGGAACAGGGTATTCGGATTAAATCCCCAATAATCGACCTTCATGGCCAGCAGTTCGAGGAACTTTCCGCGATTCAGGGAAAGGACCGCCAACTCCCGGGGGACCTCTTCCTTCCCGGCCAGGTCGACGAAGAGTAAGGCGCGCAACCAGCCTCTGAGCTTGGTCCATCCGAGAAGCATGATGGCCTGATCGATGGATTGGATATTTTGCTTCCGACCGAACCAGGCGCTGTTCAGGTAGGAGAGGAGACGGAAGCTGACCGAGACGTCGGAGCGGATGGCCTCGGCCAGGACGTTGACCTCCGCGTCCTCGGCTTCAAGAAGACGCAACAGGTTCAACCGGGCCACCTCGTTGGAGCCGAGCTGGCGATTCTGCACATACTCCGGTTCTTTGAAGAAGGGACCTTGAAACAAGGCGAAGCCCAGATCCCTGGCCGATTGGAATTGGTCCTGGGTCTTGACACCCCGGGCCAGCATCCTGGGGGGGCGGGGTGTTTTTCGAACCAACCAGGACTGATCCGGCTTTCCCAGGGAGAGATCAATAGAGACGATATCGGCCAGACCGTATAGCGCATCCGGGATGGATCTTCCGGGTATGAATTCCAGAGCGGTTTGATAGCCATCGTTTCGCAGCCTCTCCAGAGCCGGTGCCAGTCCGGGATCGTAAGATTCGCCGGGGAGCACCCGCACCACCCCGCTGGCAGGCGGCAGGGCGTGGGGTATCCCGGTCAGGATGCCGGCCTCGTCAAAACCGACCATGATCTGCTTGCCCCGCTCCATGGCCTCCTGCAGGCCCAGATAAGTGCTGGAAGACAGGCCGGAGGCGCTATCCTGCTGGGGAAAAACCTCATAGATTCCATCCTTTAATTCCCCGCCCTGCAGTTCGTATCCCCAAATACTCCGATTGACATCCAGAATGGGCTGCTTGATGAAGAAGATGCAATGGGACGAGAGTTCTGTATTTTTTTCGGTCATGGTATTTCCTCCAAAAGAGTTTTTCATCCATCCGACCCATTTGTGCTGTCTTGTCACAGACCGGAATGAATGGAGAGAGCTCCCCTGGCTGCTAACCCTCAGTTCCGACCCTTGGAGTAACTTCAATCTTCCCTATGGCCAGATTTCTTTCATCCCTCTTGGGTTTGAATAGTACCGAGGGGGCGAGTTCTTCAGAGTAGGTGAAACTCTCGGTTTCCCGGACATCGCCGTATTGTGCCCGTAATTCATCCAAGGGACCGATGTCTATGACCTGCATAGGGCAACTAATCACACATATCGGTTTCTTTCCCTCGGTCAACCGGTCCAGGCACCAGTCACACTTCTGCATTCGGGCATCGGCTTCCTCCCCGAATTGCGGGGCGTCATAAGGACAGGCCTGGAGACACAGACCGCATTGATCCTTGCCCAGGCAGGCTTCTCGGTCCACGGTCACAATACCGTCTTCCGGCCGTTTGCTAATGGCCTCCACCGGGCAGACTGCAACACAGGCCGGGTGGAGACAATGATTGCAGGTCACCGGCAGAAAAGCCACAAACAGATCCGGATACTTACCTTTTTCGATAGTTTTCACCCTCATCCAGCTTGCCGGTCCGGCAGGAACATCATGCCAGTCCTTGCAGGCCACGACACAGGCGAAACAGCCCATACAACGATTTTCATTGATATACATTCCGTATTGCATAGCTTATTGGCCCACCTTTTCTATTTGCACCAGGGCCGTATGGGGAGTAAAGGCGCCGCCCGGTGAAATTTGGTTTTTGGTCAGGACATTGGCACAGCCCCCATAGTCGATTCCGTTTTCATCGGGACTATACCAGGCGCCCTGAGGAAGGGCGACCACCCCGGGCATAATCCTCTCGGTCACCTTGGCGGGAATCCTGACCGCACCCCGATCGTTGAAAACCCGGACCAGATCTCCCGACCGGATCCCTCGGGAATCGGCGTCGACGGTATTGACCGAAATCGCCTGGGTTTGCAGCTCCCGGAGCCAGGGCAGATTATCGAACTGGCTGTGAGCCCGCCGTTTCAAATGGGGGGTAATGAGCTGCAGGGGATATTTTACAGCCAAGGGGTCATTCAGACTCTCCCAGGTCTCCATATAGGTAGGAATGGCCGGAATCAAAGGATCGTTTATCCTGGCTGCTATTTCAGAGCGGATTTCTATTTTCCCCGATGGAGTGGGAAATGCGGTAGGCGGAATTTTTTTATCTTCCGGTTGGCCGCCCCCTTCCGTTTTTTTGGGCCGGCCGAAAACGAAGCCTTGTTTTCTAAGGGAGTCCAAGTCAGGCAAGTCCACTTCTTCGGATAATCGGGTTACGATGTGCTCGACCATCTCCCCATCAGTTTTATCTCCGTAATCGGTCAGGCCGAGCTTTAAGGCCAGGGCCTGGCAGATCTGCCGCTGGGATTTGGATTCTCCCAGGGGTTCTATGACTTTGTTGAGCAGGGCGTAGATCCCTCCACCTCTCGGGGCCAGGATATCCTCCCGCTCCAAGAAGGTGCAGACCGGTAAAACGATATCGGCCATCTTGGCCGTTGCCGTCATGAACTGCTCCGTGACCAGGATGAACTCCAGTTGCTGGAAGGCCTTGACAGTCTTGTTGACCTCACCCAGTTGATTGAGGTAATTGGTATTGGAAAGCCAGATCATCTTATAGTCATGGGGATAGCCGCCGGCCTTGCCTTTCAGGATGGCATCGGCAAACAGACTCACATTGACCCGGGCGCTGGAATTGACGCTGACTCCGCGAAAAGGCAAGGCGTTTTTGCGCGGCGGGGCTCCGGCTTCCACTGGGTTAGGCGGACTTTCCAGTTGAGGATTAAATTTTACGGCCTTTTTTTTCGGGGCCGACAGCCAGTTTTGGAATTGCAGGTTTCCCGTTATGGCCTCTAAAGCGGCAGCGGCGCGGTGGTACTGCTCGCCGTAGGCCGTGCGGCCTGGGGAGATGCTGGTGGCCAGAGTGGCTGGCTTGTTACAGGCATAGGCGCGCGCCAGGTTTTCGATAGTGGCCGCCGGGACAGAGCTTATGGCCTCGGCCCATTGCGGGGTCTTGGCCGCTCCATCTTCAAGGCCTAAGACATAGGCTTTAAACTGATCAAATCCTATCGTATTGGCCTCGATAAAATCCCGGTCCTGGAGATTTTCCTGGATGATTACATAAGCCATGGCAATCAGCACGGCCCCGTCCGTACCCGGTCGAATAGGAATCCACTGGTCGGCGAAAACGGCTGCCGAGTCGGTATACCGGGGATCGACGAAAATGAATCGGGCCCCCTTTTCCTTGGACTGGGCCAGGAATAAGGGCGTAAGGGTGCCTTGTTCGGTGGTGACCGGGTTCCAGCCCCACATAATGATCAGCCGGGAGCTGAGATATTCTTCAAGCCGGTGTTCCGACTGAGATAAGAACTTGCGTCTCGTGCCGTACGTTACGCCGGCGGAAAAGGTGGCGCCTTCATGGGAGATGAAACCCCAGGGGGCGGTGTAGCCCCCGAACTGGCAGAGCAGCCGATGAAAAGCCCCCACATGATGCAGGGTATGGGGATCGCACATGGAACAGAAGTGGAGCATCGCGGCATTGCCGTACCTGGCCTTGATCCGATTCATTTCCCCGGCTACGGTTTCCAGGGCTTCGTCCCAGGAAATCCTGGTAAACTCGCCGGCCCCTCTAACTCCCGTCCGTTTGAGCGGGTAAAGAAGCCGGTCGGGGGCATAGACCCGTTGACGATAGGCGTGTCCCCGGGCACATAAACGAGGTTTATATTCCCCGTCATCGGACTCAATCCTTACGATCCGGTTTCCTCTGACGTGTACTTTCATCTCACAGGTGCCGCCGCAGTGGCTGCTGCAGATACTGCGGATGATTTTTTCTTCATGGTTTGCGTCGACTGCCATCTAATCCTCCGGATTTCCTTTCCATAGTCATAAAATAATCATTTTGGTTAGCTATTGATATCAAATCGATTTGAAATTATAATAAAAACTTCCGTATTCGTGGCGAAAGAATAAAACAAACAACTTCGCCTGTCAATGGAAACAAGATTTGTATTTGGAAAAATAGGGTGGGGGAGAAGGGCTTTGACCAGCTGAATTGTCAATCACCGAGGAGGGCCGTGGGGACGAAGCCAGCAGGATGATTATCCGGACGAAAAACCGCAGCATTTTTTATATTTTCGGCCGCTGCCGCAGGGGCAGGGAGCATTACGTCCCATCTTTCTCCTGACCGGGTCGGCCTTTTCATCCCGAATTGGCTGCTTTTCCCGCCAGTCCGCTACCAGTTTTTTTAAAGGGGCATCGGCGTAGGAGAAAAACGTCTTATAGGCCTCACAGAAATGGTTGAGTCCTATCGGACCCGGACCTCCCAGTCGGTCTTTAACACAGCCACCGCGGCACAACCATAGCCACCGGCATTGCCGGCATTCCCCAGGCAGCGTCGATTTGAGGCGACTGAAGGCATTTTGTTTTTCCGAATTCATCAGGTCCCCCAGACGACTTTCCCGGATGGTCCCGAGTCGATGCTCAGGGGAAACGAAAAAATCGCAGCAGAAGACCTGGCCGTCATGTTCCACCACCAGGTAAGTGCCACACTCGGGGAGGAGGGTGCAATCCAGGGGTCTCTTTCCGGCATAGCAGAACAAGAGGGATTCAAAAAACCGAATGGAGGTGGCAGGGCGGCCATCTGCAAAATCCGATAACCATAAATCAAACAGCCGACAGAGAAAGGTCCCATAGGGCCCGGAAGAGACGGAAAATCGGGCCGGCTGCCGGGGATGATCGGGGCCGTGTTCAAAGCAGGGAATGAACTGCATGTAAGAAAGACCCATGGTTTTAATAAATCCGTAGATCTCTTCTGGAAAATGGACGGAATAGTCATTGACCACCGAGAGGGCATTCACCTCCACACCCGCATCCAGCATCCGCTTGGCCGCCTCGCACACCTGGCGAAAGGATCCCTGTCCTCCTCTCAACCGCCGGTAATGATCATGGATGGGTTCGGGTCCGTCCAAAGATAGACCCACCAGAAAATGGTACTGTTTCAGAAAGGCCGCCCACTCTCTGTCGATCAGGAGCCCGTTGGTCTGAAGCCCGTTGGCCGCCACCTTTCCCTGACCGTATTGCTTCTCAAACTCAATGGCTTTTCTGAAAAAGGGCAATCCCATGAGAGTGGGCTCGCCGCCCTGCCAACTGACGGAAACCTCTCTTGGTCCCTGTTGCATCAGATCCTTGATTACCGCCTCCAAAACCGTTTCCTCCATGCGATGGATGTCCGATAGGGGAAAGAGATCTTTTTTCCCGCTGTAGAAACAATAGCGGCAGCTCATATTACAGTCAGGCCCGGCAGGTTTGACCAGGATATGGTTCAGGGTTTTCTGGTTTTGGAGTCTATGGGCATCCATCATTCATGGCCGACTTTTATAAAAATAACTCGTGTTCATTTAATCGATCCAAAGGGATTTTCCGCCATTTTTCGTTCCCATTGGACCATCTTATCGGCCAGTTTTTTGCCCAGTTCAGGGTGCCGGGTCAGGAGGTTATAGGCTTCACCGGGATCGGTTTCCAGGTTAAATAACAGGGGCTGTGGTCCGTTGGTGTGATTGGTGAGGGTGCCGAGTTTTTTATTGACCGGCATGGGCCAGACATAATGATTGAGAGAGCGGAAATATTTCCAGTTTCCGGTCCTGATTCCCTCCAGTTGACCATGATGATAGAAATATAAGGATTCGTGGGGCGACCTGACATTGGGTCGAGTCAGCAAGGCGGTAATATCCCGCCCGTCGATAAGACGATCGGACGGGAGAGATAACCCGGCCAGGGACAGGCAAGTGGGAAAAAGATCGATATTCATGGCCGGTTCATGACAGGTTCGGCCGGGGGGGATATGTCCCGGCCAGCGGGCTATGAACGGCACCCGATGACCCCCTTCATAGCTCTGCCCCTTTCGGCCTCTGAAAGGACCGGGACTTCCTTCATACCAGGGGCCGTTATCGCTGGTGATT
>JACRBX010000004.1 GCA_016219225.1 Deltaproteobacteria bacterium | reverse complement strand
ATCAGCCGCATCCCTATCCCCGACGAAACCCAAACCAGAATCCTCAGAGCGCTCGATGTGATTTGGCCTTCCAACCTTGCCCACTCCAAGGGCAAGGTGTAGGCAGTACACGTTAACCAACCATTATCTTAAATAATTATATCAATCAATTGGTTATACGATCTATTCTTGTTTTTTTCCAGGGGAAGATCCGCCAGACCTTTTTTAAGCTGCTCGACGCAGTTGTTACAGGAAATACAGTCGGCCTTCCGCCGATCGCCGGCTTTCCATCGTTTGACCAACCCCGGTTCCCGGATAAAGGGGCGGCACATGGAAATATAATCAGCCACTTGATCCTCAACGATTTTCTGAGCCACCGGCAGCGACCGTATGCCTCCCACTACGATCAGGGGGAGATCGACGGTTTTTTTAAAGGCCCTGGCTTCCTCCCTGAAGGTGGCCTCCTGCTCTTCCGAATCGATTTTTTTATCCAGGAGATTGGCGATATTGAGAAGGCCGCCGCTTAT
This sequence comes from Deltaproteobacteria bacterium, assembly GCA_016219225.1. Classification (NCBI taxonomy): domain Bacteria; kingdom Pseudomonadati; phylum Myxococcota; class Myxococcia; species Deltaproteobacteria bacterium. The sequence continues at coordinate 2,948 of JACRBX010000004.1, read as the reverse complement.
TTCCAGGGCGTCTATTTCTCTTTCTTTGAGCCAGACGCCGACTTGCAGGGAATCTTCCAGGGTCAATCCCCGTTCGACCCCATCCCGGGCATTGAGCTTAACCAACAAGGGAAACCTTCGGCCTTCCTTTTTTCGAACGGCCTCGACCGCTTCCAGGAGCGCCCGGGCCCTGTTCTCAATCGAACCGCCGTAAGCGTCGGTGCGGGGATTATAACGCGGGCAAAGGAGTTGGCTGAGAAAAAAGCCGTGGGCGGCAAAGATCTCCACACCGTCAAACCCGGCATCCCTGGCCCTGGTCGCGGCCCGGCCGAAGGCCTGGACCACCTCTTGAATATCGCTTCCGGTCATTCTCTCCACCCGGCTTTTTGAAAGGTAAGCGCCGCCGTAAGAAATCTGGATGACGATTCTTCCTCCCCTTTCATGAACGGCCCGGGTCAGGGACTTTAGTCCCGGAATAAGGGCATCTTTATAAATCCCAAGCTGCCCTTCGGCATGTTTTCCTTCCAAAAGGCAATAACTGTGTCCGGTGATGATCAGCCCCACTTCGCCCTCGGCCAACCGGCTGTAGAGTTCCACCAGCCTGGGGGTGCAGCCTCCATCGTCATCCGCCAGGCCTTCCCAGGTGGCTGCCCGGACAAAGCGGTTCTTTAATTGCAGCCCATTAATTTCTGTCGGTTCAAATAATGGATTCATCTTATCCTGTGCGTCTGTGTGGGTGTGTGCGTCTGTGGCTAACCACTCAAATTGGTTTCAAGATATTTTTGGGCCGAATCAGCAGCCACGGCCCCATCTCCGGCGGCGGTGATGATCTGCCGGAGCGTTTTGTCGATCACGTCTCCGGCGGCAAAGACTCCCGGGACCGAAGTTTCCATTTGGAGATTGACCCGGATAAACCCCTCTGCATTGAGGGCCAACAAGCCGTCAAATAATTCCGAGTTGGGTTTCATGCCTATGCCGACAAAAACACCGTCGGTTGGAAATTTCGTTTGGCGGCCGGTTTTCCGATCTTTAAGCATCAAGGAATGAACCTGTTGATTTTCTCCTTGAACCGCCTCTACTTCCTGGTCCAGCATAATCCGGATTTTAGGATTGGCGAGGGCTGCCTCCTGGACGGGTTGTTCGGCCCTCAATTTAGTCCCCCGGTAGATGACGGTCACTTCATCGGCATAGCGCGTGACATGCAGGGCCGTATGAAGGGCGGAATTTCCACCGCCGATTACTGCGGCCTTGGATTTATTCATGGCCTGAAACACCGGGGCATCGCAATGGGCACAATAATAAATCCCCTGACCCCTGAATTCCTTTTCCCCCGGAACATCCATTTTGATAGGAGACGAGCCGCTGGCGACGATTAAGGCATTGGAAGCATATTCTTCGCCGTCGGTGAATATCTTTTGTCCTCTCTCAAGGAAGGAGATCTTGACGGCATTCTGGTGGACCATTTCCACGCCCAGGAGATTCACCTGCATGATCATGCCGGTCATCAGTTGAGCCCCCGGCACCCCTTGGGGAAACCCGGGATAATTGCCGATCAGCTCATACCTGAGGGGGTTCCCTCCCGGATCGGCCCCGAGGATCAGGGTTTTTATCTTGGCCCGGCCGGCATAAATACCGGCGGTCAATCCGGCCGGCCCGGCGCCCAGGATGATTAAATCATAGGGGATGGTCATGAGTCACTCCTTTCGATCTTCTGTTCCCGAATACCGGTATACACGGCTTTGCAGATCCCGGAAACCCCTCCCTTGAGCCCCTGGGGATTTTTACAGCCCTCCGAAAATTTCAGGGCTTCCATATATTCTTGAAACGCCGCAAAACCTTGAAAGGCCGATTCCAGGTCTTCCGTCGGTAACAGGCGGAACAGCCAGCCCTGATGATAAGGGTCTTTTGAAACAATGGAAGGGTCCTTGGCCGCCTGGGGGTTAAAACGGACGATGCCCGTGAGGGGTGCATCCAGGTAAAGGATTTTGCCGGTAATAGCAAAGACCAGCGATTCCCCCCTTTGAACCTCTTGACCGTCAGGGACCAGCCATTCGAGATCATTTAAGCCGCCGGACAAAACCAGAGACGGCCGGCTGAAGCCAAAGACGATTTCCCGGTCCTCTTTTTTGGCCCAAAGGCCGGGCTTTATGACGTAACGGCGGTCTTCGGGTATTTCCACTCGGATCCCCAAAAAGTTTTCCATATAAGCCATTTTTCCCCCTTGCTCCTTTTTTGGTAAGACTGTTTTATCCCAGGATATTATAACCAACTCCGATCCAATTTGGCCAGATAAATCGTAAAAACAAGGGTCCAAAAAAAGACCAAAAAGGCACTCATTTTAAGGTTTCTTGCTTGACTCCGAAGGGCCTCTGGTATAGATTCAAAGTGTTAAAATCCCGTCTCGGGGAACCGATTGAATCCTTGGCAGGGTGATGAAAATAGTGAGTATCCACCGGGTAGAATCTTCAGCAGTCAGCGATCAGGATTTAGCCGACCAAACAACGGTCAAGAGGGTTGCTGAATGTTAAAAGCTGATGGCTGACCGCTCCATCCGGAAAGTGCGAGGTGATTATGTCCAAGATGTTTAAAGACGACCAAATGGAAAAGGACCGGAATGGGAGGGAAGCCTGGGAAAAAGAACTTTCCGCACAGCTTTCCCGTTACCCGGAAAGGCAACAACGATTTTCGACGGTCTCCGACCTGGAGATAAAAAATATCTATTCTCCGACGGACGTCGCCGGAATGGATTATGAAGGTGATTTGAATTACCCCTGTTCCTATCCCTACACCCGAGGGGTTCAGCTTTCCATGTATCGCGGTCGTCTCTGGACCATGCGCATGTTTGCCGGGCTGGGCTCGGCCGAGGATACCAATCAGCGCTTCCATTATCTGGTCCAGCAGGGACAGACGGGGTTGAGCACGGCCTTTCATATGCCCACCCTCATGGGCTACGACAGCGATTCCCCCCT
>JACRBX010000003.1 GCA_016219225.1 Deltaproteobacteria bacterium | reverse complement strand
TGGAACTTGAAACTTTATTCTCAACTGACCCCCGACCCCTGATCCTGAAAACTATTTTCCAATTAATCCTGAAACCGCCCAGTCAGGAACACTCAGACGATCTCCAAGGCATTGAAAAAATACCCTATTTCAACCTTGGCCGTATCCGGTCCATCGGATCCGTGGACGATATTTCTTTCTATACTGTCGGCAAAATCCGCCCGGATGGTCCCGGAATCGGCCTTGGTATAATCGGTAGCCCCCATCAATTTTCTGTTTTTACCAATGGCCCCTTCTCCTTCCAGGATCAGGACCACACAGGGTCCGGAAGACATAAAATCGGTCAGGCTGTCAAAAAAAGATTTTTCCCGATGAACGTTATAAAAACCCTCGGCCTGTTTTTTGTTCATGGAGATCAATTTCATGGCCTTAATCTTCAACCCGTTCGCTTCAAAACGTTTAAGCACCTCCCCGATCAGCCCTTTGGCCACACCGTCGGGTTTAATGATTGATAATGTTCGTTCCATCCGTTTCTCCTTGATTAATCGAAAATTTTTATTTTAGAACTTTATCGAATAGTTCCCTTGACTGTCAAGGAGTAAATGGAGCTCGCCCCCCTTCACTTTCAGGCACCATGTCGAATAATTTCTCCGATGGGTCAGGGTCGAGGGTCTTTTTTCAGGGTTGTCCAAAAAGATTCCAATAATCAGGGGGGAACCAGCAACCAAAATAAATTTGACAAGATCTCTAATAGTAGCTTATGAAAGATCTATTTTAAAGCTATGACACCAAAAAAACCAAACAAAGGGGAATGACCGCATGAATCTGGCCGAAAGGTGGAAACGGATCGCATCAAAAACTATTGGGTCTTTCCGGATTTTTTCCATCCGGGAGGATCAGTACCAATTGCCCCGCAACCATCGGGAAGCGCCCTTTTATATCCTGGAGAGCAACGACTGGGTTAATGTGATTCCCATCACCGAGAACGGAGAGGTGGTCCTGATCCGTCAATTCCGTTTCGGCACCGAGGAGGTTACCCTGGAAATTCCGGGCGGGATCGTCGAACAAAGCCAAACCCCATTGGAAGCAGGGCAAAGAGAACTGCTTGAAGAGACCGGTTTTACGACGGATCAGTGGGAATATTTGGGTTTTGTTCACCCCAATCCGGCCTTTTTAAACAACCGCACCCACAGTTTCCTGGCCCGGGGGGTGAAAAAAGTGGCTGAAATACGCCCTGAAGAGAGTGAAGAATTCGAAATGCTTCAAGTCCCTTACCCGGAAATAAAGAATTTGATCGCCCAGGGGACCATCACCCATTCCCTGGTGATCTGCGCCTTTCATCTGTACGAGCTTGGCCATTTAGCAGGAAAATAAGTTCGGAGTAACCCTTTTTCATGCTTCGTGGCGCCCGCCCCAGGATAGGCTGTAGGCGAATAAAAATCCATAAAACCGTTTAACCATGCCCATCGCCTATTGCCCATAGCCCATAGCCCCTAAAAAATATTTTCATGCTTCGTGGCGCCTCCGTTTCTCCGTCGATTCTTTTTTCTTCAGTTCGTAACCCTTGACGGTCTCTTAAAAATTCGTCATTCCGGCGCCGGCGGGAATCCAGGCCAGACCTAACTAATTAGAAACACTTGGTTCCCGTTGCCTAATAAAAATCCGGACAATCTCCTTGATAAACCCGGAGCGGTTATTACCCCTCTCTTTATAAAAAAAGTTTTTTTCATAAAATTATTTCTTGACAAAAGTTTTTTTCTTATATAGTTTAAACCGCACCGGATGTTAGAAGGCCCCTGGAAAAAGTAAAGGAATCATTTCGGCATCAACAGCACCGTGGAGACGATATGCCTAATACCCGTCCTGAAATCCTGATCAAGATTGAGAACTCGATGCGGGCATTCAATGAGGCCGAGAAAAAGGCTGCGGAGTTCATCCTGTCCAACCCCCAGCGGGTGGTTGATATGACCATATCGGACGTGGCCCAAGAGAGCGGGGTCAGCGAATCCACCGTATTCCGCCTCTGCCGTGGTCTCGAATTTCCGGGTTTCCGTGCCTTTAAGCTGGATTTGGCCCGGCAGGGGGCCGTTTCCGTCGAGCGGCCTTACGAGCCGGTTTCGGCAGATGATGATGCCGAAGCCATCGCTTATAAGGTCTTCAACATCACCATCCAGACCCTTCAGGAAACCCTGCAGGTCCTGGATTTCGCCGAAATGGAGAGGGCCTACCAGGCTCTCAAAAAGGCAGGGAAGGTGTTGATCATAGCGCTTTCGGTTTCGCGCACCTCGGCCATGATTGCCGCGGACAAATTCACCTTCGCCGGCCTGGAGGCAACGGCCGAGACCGATATCCATTTTCAGGTCATGCGGGCCAGTCTCCTCAGACCCGGCGATGTCCTTTTTGCCTTTTCTCGCTCCGGTGACACCAGAGACATCATTGATGCCACTAAATTAGCCAAAGATAACGGCGCCACCATCATCGGTGTGACCAACAACCCCCGGTCCTATTTTGCAAAGCTGGTGGACATCAAACTGGTCGTCAAATCCAAAGAAACGCGCTTTCGAAATGATTTATTGGCAACACGCATAGAGCATTTGGCCATCGTGGATACCCTATTCACCACCCTGGCCTCGCGGGACCCGGAGCGCGCCAACGCCCGCTACAAGCCTATGCATGATGCAGCCCTGGGAAAACAGATTTAAAAAGGAGTACTGCCTTGTCCCTCGAAAACTCTTCGCCGATTTCGAAGACGGCCTCCGATCTGAAAGACCTTTCTCCTGCCATTCCATCTCCCACATTTTATCAAAAAATAGTGGAGATGGTCCCCTGGTATGTCTGGTGGCTTTTTCCTGCCGTAATCATACTGGCGACGATTACCATCTTTCCCTTCTTCTGGATGATCTATATGTCTTTCATGAAAATCCAGCTTCAGCCGGGCATGGGAAACCTTTTCGTTGGGCTGGCCAACTGGATCAAGATGTTCGAGAATCCCAATATCTCCCACGGTTGGATGCTATTGGCCATCTACATCTTGGCCTGCATGGTGTTGCAGATGGGATTGGGCCTGGGAATCGCGCTGCTGATCAACAACATGAAAGGGGAAAGCTTCTTCTCCACGGTTTTCCTGATTCCGATGATGGTCGCGCCCGTGGTGGTCGGGCACCTCTTTAACCTGCTGCTCAATTCGTCCTATGGGCTGTACGCCTGGATCCTCAATACCCTGGGACTTTATTCGGCCGGCAGCCTTTTGAGCAACCCCAAAACGGCTCTTTGGGCCATTGTGGCCATGGACACCTGGGAGTGGACGCCGCTGATCATCCTGATCGTATCGGCCGGCTTAAAAAGCGTACCCCGCGAAACCATCGAGGCCGCCCATGTGGACGGCTCAAGCCCCCTTCAGGTCTTCTTCCAGGTCACTTTGCCTTACATTAAACCGGCCCTGGTTATAGCCTTCCTCCTGCGTTTCATGGACTGCATGCGATTCATCGACCTGATTTTAATCACCACCCGGGGAGGCCCGGCGGTGGCCACCAAAACACTGCCCTTTTACTTGTATACCAAGACTTTCCAGGAATTTGACATTGGCGTCGGCGCAGTCATGGGTTTTACCCTTCTGGTCATCATCATCATTTGCGCCATGCTGACAACGACCATCCTGCTTAAGGAGCCGGAGACGGAACGTGTATAATAACGTAATACGTAAAACAATCAAATGGGCGCTTATCCTGACTTTTTTTCTCTGGACCATCATCCCCATCCTGTTCATGGTCTCTTCATCCTTCAAGGCCACCGGGGATATCTTCGACCTGCCTCCCAGTGGTGACTGGGCCGGAATCTTGAAATTGCTCTTTTTCTTTAAGGCCTCCCTGGCCCAATTCCAGGCCATGTTTATTGAAGGGCATTTCTTAAGGAACGTCGCCGTCAGCTTTCTGGCCACCGCCCTCTCGGTGCTCATTTCGGTTCCTTTGGGCCTGATGGCCGCTTACGCCCTTTCCCGCGGCCGGATTACCGGGAAAAAACACCTCTATTTCTGGATCATTTCCACCAGGATGGCCCCGCCGGTGGCCGTTATGATTCCTTTATACGTCCTTTGGCGAAGCTTCGGTATACTCCATAGCCTGCCCGGCCTGGTCATGGCCTATGTCACCTT
>JACRBX010000002.1 GCA_016219225.1 Deltaproteobacteria bacterium | reverse complement strand
GTCAGGAAGATACCGGCTACGGCGGCCACCATGGCGCTGATCCCCCAGATATTGGAGAAGACCTTTTTTACCCCGATGCCCATCAGATAGGCGGCCAACTGATTTTGGGAAGCGGCCTCCATGGAAATGCCGGCCTTGGTCCGGTTGAAAAAAAGATAAAGGACGATAATTAAAAGTATGGTAATGGCCATGATCCAGAGATGGACCGAGGACACGGCCCAGGGGCCGATGCGTACGGGAACATTGGTGATCCCGGCGCTGAACTTGTAGGTATCATAGCCCCAGATCATGCCCCCCAGGCTTCGGACCAGAATGCCGATGGCAATGGTGGCCATGGCCAGGGCAAAAGCCGGCTCGCCGACCAACGGTCGGAGCACGAACCGATCGATGATTTTTCCCAGGAAGCCCATCAAAACCAGGGCGATGAGCAGGGAAAGGAAAAAGGGAAGGTGTAAAAAGTTGACGCAGGTAAAGGCCAGAAAGGCCCCGATCATCATCAGGTCCCCCTGGCCGAAATTGATGATCTCCGTGGCTTTGTAGATGAGCACAAAGCCGAGGGCTACCAGGGCATAGATGCAGCCCATGGCCAAACCGTTGATGACTTGTTGCACAAACATAAGGTTTCCTGCTGATGTTAGAGGTTAATCAGACTAAAAACCAAAGGACCTTCTTTCCAAGTCACTCTCAAAAAACAATATGACTGATCAATCAGTCATATTGGTTTCCAAAAATATCGGCAAAGGATAAAAAAGTCAAGAAAAAAATTAACAGGTAAATTTATAAATATTTTAAACCCGTGGGATCATGGGTTTAGGAATAGAAGAAAGCCGTCCGACAAGATCCGGGCGGCTTTCTTCGGCAGGCACCTTCGCTACTGGCAGGTTTCTACTGCAGAGAAACTATTTCCCTCCTTCTTTAAAACACATATTGAAAACGGGTCAGGACCACATTTTCCTTATCCAACCTGACTCCGCCCACCGTGACCTGATCTTTAAACCAGAAATAAGAATAGTCGAGTTGAAAGCGGAGATGCTTGTTCCAATACCAATTAAGCCCGAAGGTGGCCGCCTGGGCCTTATCCGTTCCAGAGGCAAAACCTTTATTCAACATTTCGGAATCGGTATTGACCACCTGATAGCGTCCTAAGATCTGGAAGGCCCCCCATCCGCCTTTGGCCGGATCAAAATCGCGTTTGGGTTTAATCGGTTCATTTTGAGGCCAATCCTCTCCGGTCAGGACGTAACCGGCTGTAAAATAACCGCCGCTCAAATCAAGGCCGGCTTTCGGAACTCCTTTGGTGATCTGGTCGAACCGGCCCTGCAGATATTCCGCTTTTAACCCGAAGGGGCCGATCCCATAATCCAGTTCCAGACCCCAGCGAGTCAGACGGCCGTCCTGGTTCACGCCGCTTTGAATGTCGAAAAAAGTTGTGGTGCCCTCGGTTTTTAAATCAAACCCGCTTAAATCCTGTTTGTTGTTTCCTGTGCTGAAGGAGCCGCCGAAATTAAATTTTTTAAGCGCCGGCAGAGAGGTGGAATGGAGGAAGGGAGAAAAAGCGATCCTGCCGGTGAAATCCTTATCATCCACCACGGCCTCCCGATTTCGGCCCTGTCCGTTAAAAAAGCCAAAGCCATATTCGATTTGATTTTCCCAGATTTTCCCCAGAATCATGATCCCGATATCTTCCTGGGGAGATAAGGTATTAACGATAACGGCCCGCTCAATGAAATCGGTCCATAAGGCCGAATAGTTGGCCTCCAAGCTGAAGGGTTCAAAGACCTGCCCCCCTCGAACCCGGAAGCTCGGGTATTTACGATATTCCAGCCACCCTTCCTGGAGGATGCCGTTCCGTTCTCCAAGGAAGGTGGCATAGAGGCGGTAAGCCCAATCGTTTTCCAGAATACCCCGGATATCGAATCGGGCCCGGCGGATGAGAAAGGTATCATTATTGTGATTATCGCTGTCAAAAAACCAGCGGCCATCGGCCTGAAGCCAGCCGCCGATCCGAATCTGGTCGTCTTTTCCCTTTAAATAAAAGCCTTCATCATAGACGGTTTTTAGCTCTTTATCGACAGGGGTTTCCTTGGCATCACTTAAACGTATATCCGACAATATTTCCCGGATTAAAGCCTTGTGCTCCGGTGTTTGAGCAGCGGCCTGAACCCTGGCCTCGATGGCCTCGGATTGTTTTTTAAGCTCCGTTTTTACCTGATTCAATTCCCTTTCATAACTCTCGAGTACTCTTTTTTGCTCCTTTATGATTCCTTCCAGTTTTTCGACACGCTGGGTTAAGTCTTTCTCCGGCCCCTGGGCCAGGGCCGGGCACGTTTGCAGAATTAAGAACAAAATCCCAAAAGATAAAAAAAAGTCCTGGAATATTGTTTTTAATCCTCTTTCTTCCATAGAAGTCCCACCAATAAAAATGAGGAAATACGCTCTGGTATGGCTTACCAGGTAATGTGGGGGCTGTTGATTATCCCGCCAATCAGGAGGATTAAACCCAAGGTAATGGCTGCATACCCGAAGAGATAGAAGACGATCTGTTGTTTTTTGCCCGCTTCCGGAACCAACAAACCGGGCAGGAGTCCCATCTTTTCCAGGCGCTGGATCCAGTCCGGCTTCTCATGCCGGGTGGCGGCCAGATCGACGCTTCCTTCAAAGATGGCCCGATCCATGGGAAAATTATGGCGCCGCAAGTGGGCCACAAAAAAGTGAATGGTGAATACATGGCCCATGGCCAAAATGGCTTCGATCCGGTGAATCCAGAAAACGACGTTAAGGGTCCAACCCGGCAAGAGCCGGCTGGCCGCCAGGGGGTAGGCCAGGAGCAGCCCCGTACCGCCCAAGATAACCATCCCCCAAAAGACGGCCCAGTAATCAAACTTTTCCCAATACCCCCAGCGATCAAACTCCGGGGCTTTGGTTATCCCCAGAAACCACCCCACATGCTGAAAAAATTGGCCCAAATCAACCCAGCGGGGAAGCAGGGAATCCGGGCTGTTTATCAGTTGGGAGAAGTTTTTCCAGCCGATATTAAAAAACAGGTAGGCTAAATGGCCGAGAAACAGGAGCAACAAAAAAATACCGACCCACTTATGGATGATCAGGGCATTTTCATAACCGCCGAAACAGGAGACCAGGGATTGGCCGAATCCGGTTTCAATATACATGCGGGCCACGCCCGTGGCCCCCTGGATCAAAAAAAACAACAGGAGAAGCAAATGAAACAGGCGCTGGATCGGGGTAAAACGTTTAATCCGATTCTTTGCTGGCTGGTTTCCCATTCTTTTTCTCCTTGGTCAAAAACTCCCTTAAGCCCCACAGAAAGGCATGGGGGATGAAAAAGGCGAAGGTCCCTATGGCCAGGGCCATCATGAGCCAAAAGACATAAAAGAGAGCCGGAAAAGTCTTGCTGGTTTTCGCTGCTAAGGGGTTAGGGGCATGGACGACATACGTGGCGAAGGAGGCCCCGGCCCCTTCATGGCATTTGGCACAAACATAGGCATGACGGCGTATAGGGTTCATGGGAGAAATATATTGACCGATACTGGCGATCGGCTCCCCGCCATGGCATTGGCGGCAGGTAATTTTGGCCCTTACGGAATGGATGTTTTTGGCCTGGTCGGCATGGCAATCGGTGCAACTGCGTTGCTCATAAAACAGGATACCCCAATGGGAATCGGACAAATAAGCCCGCTGCCGAACCGATTCGGCCTTGGGACTGAGACGGATGAGCCCCTTGCGCCGCTCGGGGATTTGGACATAGGGCTGATAGGAACGGGGTCTGACTTCATAGTCTTCATAGTAGCCGGTACTTAATTCCCGCTCTCGATAGCGCGCGATGTTGGAGGTCACCTCTTCCTGGGCCTGTGAAAACCCAGGAAGAGTCAACCAGAACAAACAGCAAGCCAATAAGATACTTAAAAGCTGCATGGGAGTCCCCTGCCAAGGTTATTTTTTAACTTGAAACCGTTCTATGTTTTCGATCACCTTCCCTTGAGGTTTAGGAAGTTGGGACATGGCATCAAATTGTTTTTGCAGGGCCGCCAGGTCGGCATCCTTATGTTTATGACAGGTCTGGCAAGAATTGGGAATCTTCGGATCCTTGAGGGTGTCCCTTGGTAATAAGGTTACAAAGACATGGCTGTGGAGGTCACCCGACTCGGCACTTTTGGCAATCCGGGGCATATGACAGCCGACACAGTTGGCAAAGGAGTGGATGGAATGGCCCAGATTATTATTTACCGTTTGATGGCAGCTTAAGCATTGTTTGGAACCGGATTCCTTGGTTTGCGAGCGGGTCGGGGGAACTCCCAATTGATGCACGTAATGACAGGAGGTGCAATTGACCCCTTCGGTGTGGTGTTTGGACTGTCGCCAGTCGATATACTGCTGATGGTGCCCTTTGGAGAATTCATTGGCATAAAGCATTTTGGTATCTCCGGCGGCAAAAGAGGTGGACCGGAAATAGGTCTCCAGGGCCTTTCCCGGCTGGTAGCCCAAAGGCCATTCCACTGTTTTGTCTTTGGTCGATTTTCCCCGGTTATGGCAGGAACCGCAGATCTGGACAGCGATGCCGGAAGGAAGCTTGGAAGGATTGACAATGGTCATCCGTTTTTCAAAGACAGCGGTTTTGGGCAGGGCATAATGATGGGATCCCGGGCCATGGCAGGCCTCACAGCCGGTCCCCGGTTCACTGAAAGAATTAGTTTTTAAATCGACTCCGGTGGCGTGGCAGCCTCCGCAGCCTTTGATCCAGGGGTGCTTGTCCCAGGTGGCCTCATTATAATTGACCCAGCGGCCGGTATCGATATTGTATTGGATCGGGGAGATGTAAAGCATCCCCCCTTTCTCCACCAGATAGCGCTGCTTCCATTGGGTACCGATGGTGTATTTAATCTCTTCGACTTTAGGGATATAGATTTTATCCGGGGGCACCTTGAGGTCCTTGGCAATCTTTTCGAAATCGGCCCGGATAACCGCTGGATCGATCTCGGTCACGAAGGCATCGACATTTTTGGTGACATCCTGAAGCATGCGGCTATGGAGGGTGGATTTCCAGGAATCATAATGCTCCAGATGGCACATTTTGCATTTTTCAGACCCGATATAGGTCTTCGGCTGGGCTGTTATTTTTTTGAGATTGACCTTTTCACCAGAACCGCAAGCCCCCAAAAAGGCCAACGCGGCCCCTAACAATACTACCTTCCCCCATCCTGAGCATTTCATAGTTCTCCCCCCTTAACACGAAAATAAAGTTTCAAGATGCAAGTTTCAGGTATGAAAAACCCTGGACCTTGAATCCATTTTATGCTTCGTGGCGCCCTCCGTGGGGGATGAAGGCTAAGTATATAATATGGATAACCCTCATTTATCCCCAGGATTACAGGGTTGTACAAGCCGATAGTGTTTCTTAAGAACCTAAAATAGCCCAAAAAATTATCTTTTTCAGCTTCTTTTCCAAGATACGATATAAAATTACCATGATTAAAATCCAAAATCGATACAGCCGAAGCTGTATTTTTTGAAAAAAAACACCTTATATTTAAGTTGAGTTTTTACTCCGGCCTTATTCCCGAGAAGGTCTCTTCCGATTTTTTAAAACAGGAAGGATGCCCAGGAACAAAAGGGTGGAAAAGGATCAGGCTGGGAATAAACCGGCCTTACGCAACAAAAGGTCCCAGTCGTCGTTGACTATTTCCTGGATCTGATCCAGATCTTTCTCGGTCAGGTGTTTAAACCGGCCCTGGAGTTTAAAGTACTCCTTGACCAGATAGCCTTTGGACATAAAGTTGATCGTATAGCGCAGACCGTCTTCCACTTCATAGATAGGGAAAATGTTGGTTTGGACGGCCATCCGGGCGATCTTGACCGACAACTCCGAAGCCAGTCCCCAGCCCGTAGGGCAACTGGAGAAGATGTGCAGAAACCGGGAGCCTTTGATCCATTTGGCCTTTTTTACCTTGTAGACCAGATCTTCGGGGAAGGCGATGCTGGCCGTGGCGGCATAGGGAATGCGATGGGCTACCAGGGCCTCGACAATGTTTTTCTTGCGCATCTTTTTCCAATCCGCACCCGGGGTGGTGGTGGTCCAGGCCCCATAGGGGGTCGAAGAAGAGCGCTGGACCCCGGTATTCATATAGGCCTCGTTGTCATAACAGCAATAAATGAAATCTTCGTTTCGTTCCACGGCGCCGCTCAAGGCCTGAAAGCCGATGTCAAAGGTACCGCCGTCGCCGGCCCAGGTCAGGACGGTTGTCTCCGTATCGCCTTTCATATCCAGGGCCGCCCGCACCCCGCTGGCTACGGCGCCGCCGGTTTCAAAGGCACTGTGGATCAAGGGTATCCGTAAGGCCGACTGGGGATAAGGCCCGGCGATGATGGACCAACAACAGGCCGGCAGGACCATTATGGTCTTTTCGCCCAGGGCCTTTAAAACAAACTTCATGGCTATGGCCGCCCCGCAGCCGGGGCAGCCCACATGGCCGGAAGACATATAATCACGATCAGAAAGATCCATTGGCATGATCCACCTCGTGAAGTCCCACCCAAAGGCTTTCTTGAGAGGGGAGATCCTGGTCCCGGGTCTTGCGGTAAATTTCTTCCAGGGTGGAAAGGGTCACGTCACGCCCCCCCAGTCCGGCAATATACCCGAAGACGATCGGGTGCACAGGGAGGCTGCAGAGGGCGGCCTGTATCTCCTGGGCAAAAATGCCACTGGCCCCAAAAGAAAAATTCCGGTCGATTACCGCGACTTTTTTAGCCGACTTCAGATACCGCCGGATGGATTCATAGGGAAAGGGCCGGAACATCTTGACCTTGAGCAGTCCGGCTTTTTCGCCTTGACGGCGTAGATCCTGAAGAAATTGCCGGCCCGTGCTGGTGACGGTCCCTGAAGTGACCAGTATGATTTCGGCGTCCTCGCAGGCCACCGCTTCCACCGGCCCATACCTCCGGCCAAAGCTTTTCTCAAAAATGGTTTCCATCTCGGCCAATCGCTGTGGAGTTTCCTCCATGGCCTGCTGGAGGCTGTGACGCATTTCCATATAAACCGCCGGGGGGGCCATCTGTCCGAGGGCGCAGGGGTTTTGGATGTCTAACTGGAACCTGGGTTTAAAGGGGGGAAGAAACCGGTCCACGGCCTCCTGATCCGGCACATCCACCGGTTCGTAGGTATGGGAGAGGAAAAAGGCATCCAATATGACCATGACCGGTAGATTGACCGATTCGGCCAGCCAGTAAGCCTGCAAGGTGGTATCCAGGACCTCCTGTCCGGTTTCACAGTAAAGCTGCATCCAACCGGTGTCGCGCTGGGCCAGGCTGTCGGTTTGATCGGTCCAGATGTTCCAACCCGGGGCCAGGGCCCGGTTGACCTCGGCCATGACGATGGGCAGTCTGGCCCCCGAGGCCCAATGCAACAATTCGTGCATCAGGGCCAGCCCCTGGGAAGAGGTGGCCGTAAAGGTCCGGGCCCCGGTACTGGCGGCCCCGATCAGGGCCGCCAGGGCGGAATGCTCGCTCTCCACCCGCAAAAAGCGGGCCTTGAGGGAGCCGTCGGCACAAAAGTCCGAAAGCCGTTCGACGATATGGGTTTGAGGCGTTATGGGATAGGCGGAAATCACCTCTACCCGGCCCAAACGCACGGCCTCGGCAACGGCCTGGCTTCCTTCCAAGACCTTTTTCATTTATATTTTTCCTTTAGTCAACCACGTACAAATTAGACCTTTTTGTTACTGAGTCATTGGGCTAATACTAATACTACAGCGATTTTTTTTACTGACGCGCTTCTTTATCCGTCATTCCGGCATGCTTTAGGCTTGTCCCCGACGTTCTTAATCGGGGAGCGGAATCCAGGGACTTTTATTTTCTCATTTTATTGAAAAATCTGGATTCCCGATAAAGACATTCGGGAATGACGAAAAAGTGCCGCTGTAATACTAAATGACTTAATAACATACTTCGACGCTCATAATTCCTCCTCCAACACCATGGCATTACGCGGACATTCCACCACACAGATACCGCAACCTTTGCAGTAATCGTAATCGATCCGGCGCCCCTGGGGGGTGTCTTCCCGGATGACCGACAGGTCCGGACAAAACAGGCGGCAGTTGTCGCACTGATTGCACAGCCCGCAATTAAAGCACCGCGCCGCCTCGCGCATGGCCAAATCGGCTGAAATATTGAGGTCAATTTCAGCAAAAGACCGGACCCGCTCTTCTTTCAACAGGCGGGGTTTGATGATCCGGGGAGTGAACTGAAAATGATCGGTATTGATTTCCTCAGGCTGAACCACATGGGGGCTCCGCCGGTATCGGGGTCCTTTAAGATACATTTCAAAAGAAAGGGAAGGACCGTTCCCCACCTGACAGGCCTTGAGGTCGGACTCGACGTCTCCCGGACCTTTTTGAAAAAAGATATCCAGGGCCAGGGCCGCCTCCTTGCCGGAGGCACCGGCCTGAACCACACTCTTGTTGGCCGCAGCCAGGTCCCCGCCATAGACCCTTATCCCGCCATCAGGTGGGATCACCAAAACGGTATGGGGCAGGGATAAAACGCCCTGTCCTTCTTTTGGCGGACTATACCATTCCTCCGAGGCCATAAGACCGATGGCCTTGAAGATCCGGGTACATCGGAGGGATTCGGTTTTTTCTGGCACAGGTGCAACCCTGGCCCTGCCCCGGGGATCCATATCGATGACCTGCATCGGCTGCCAGGTGAGCCGGTAAGCCTCGCCGTCCGGTTCGATGCGGACCGGGGCCGACAGTTCCCTTATTTCCACACCCTCCTCCAGGGCCATCCGGATTTCCTCTTCAAAGGCCGGCATATCCCGGCGCCGGCGGCGATAAAGAATAACCGCCTTCCCTCCGAGCCGCATCACCGAGCGGGCTACATCGATGGCCGTATTGCCTCCCCCCAGGACAGCCACCTGCCCCTCCAGGGATGGAACATTTTCCTGATTGACTTTCCTGAGAAAAGACAACCCGTCTTCCACTCCTCCCAACTCTTCTCCGGGGATGGACAGATCCGGGGTCCGGGAAAGGCCGCAGCCCATAAAGACCGCATCATATCGGCCCCGGGCTTCTTCTAAAAATCCCGGGGTCAGAGACCTTCCCAAATGGACTGCGAACCCGACCTCAATGATCCGTTCTATTTCCCGG
>JACRBX010000001.1 GCA_016219225.1 Deltaproteobacteria bacterium | reverse complement strand
TGGGATCATCTATCGCGCTTTCCTTATCTAATCTCAGGCCTCCTTGAATTGTCGACGCACGCTGCCGTTTCCCACATGTCTCGACAACTTGGTATAATCTCCTGTATGGTATCGAATACGACCGGCGATCAGGGCGGTATGGATTTTAAGTTCATCGGCCCATTTTTGAATCTGAGTCGTTGTCACCTTTTCTTTAATGACCCTTTCTTCCCAGAATTCTTTGGGAATCACTACTTCAGTGGCCATCCGATCTGCTTCCTCTTCTGGATCGTGTTCTCCAGAAACCGCCACCTTCATGTCCAAATCATCCAGGAAACAATCATCCTGCCGGCGAAGATGCAGATGAACATGGGCCAACTCATGAAGGAGACTGAACCAGAAATGGTCAATCCGATCGTAACGGAGAGTAAGACCGATCACGGGTGATCCGTCAGGCAATATCATAGCGGCGCCGTCAAGGTATGTTTTGGGCAGGTGAGGCTCAACGATTAGATGGATGCCCAACTTGTTCAAAAATTCTTTGGCCAGCAACGGTCCCTGGTTATAGACGCTTAACCGCACGAGATCTCTCATTTTATCATCAGTAAGGAGATCGTTTTTGAATTTTCGTTTCAGTGATTCTTTTCTGGCGGAGGAGAGAATGCGCAGCCGCCAGGCCTCCATGGCATAATCATCTGTTTTCACATTGTACCTCGATGAAATACCCCGGCGGCAATGAACTGCGATAAGCGCCCTTTTCTCCCCTGCTTCCTCCAGGAAAGATGTCATAATCTCTTCAGCGTGTTTCCTAAAATTTTCTACCCCCTTAATCCAGCCACGCCTTACCATCTCCCGAATGGGGAAATTGGACCAATTCATTTCGGGGAATGATTCGGTAAATTGGGCATTTTTTGAATGCAGGAGAACTTCCGCCGGAATACCCAAACCCTTATGCAAGGCCCGCATCATACTGAGAGTGAGCGGCTTTTTACCATTAAGGATCTCCGAGGTCTTGCTTTTGCTTCCAAAGTAACAGGACATGTCCTTCTGCCGGAGTCCCATCTGGTCCATACGAAATTTAACGGCCTCCACCGGGTCGGGCAGGGAGATCGGATATTGTTTGTCTTCATATAACCCGACCAAGGTGGAAAGCAGTTCAAGCTCATCTCCCTCCGGGGTTCCCGCTTCGGCATCCATGAGCTCTTCGATCCGTGTAAGGGTCTTTTGATAATCCTCTTCGGTCTTGATCACTTTGGGAATCATCAGATCACCTCCACGTCAATTTGATCATAGGCCTCATGTGTCCCCACAAAGCGTATGAACACTTTTTTCAATGAATAATTCCCTTTTACCACCAAACAGTACTATTTTAAAGGATAGTAATTCACCGGGGGCTGCTTCCAACATCGGCCGGGTGCGATAAACACAATGAAGCAGGCTGATGGTATCGTCACCAAATTCATGAAATCAATTTTTTAATGGTGGTCCGACCTTTATTCAGACCGCACTCACCCCCCCCTCATCAAAGTCAGGCTGTTTCTGCAAATCTACGAAGTCCTGTTACGAGAACGTTGAAGCTGTGAGATCGGTTATTCGTCAAATCAAGATGCGGTCCGATAGCGCGTGATCCGGAAACTTTCTGATATTCTCCTTTTGTAATCTTGAATAATTCTTCGGAAGGATTTCCGAGATTGTCCGGGTTTCTGTACTTGCGATTGTTTTGTTTGGTTGAAAGCCCATTCAGGTTTAACCCCTTTTCGACGGCAGCCAAGTCGCCCAAATAAAAGCTTTCTATTTCATGACAGGCCACACGCACCAAAGCCTCGCCCTCGGTCGCCTGGGTACATAACGCTACCAGCCTCTGTTTTACGACGTGACAATCGCTGGAATCCTGATCACGCATTACTACGAACACCGAGTCCGGCGAGCGCCACCCACGCAGTTTTCGCACAAGATTCTTTTCAAGATCCTGCTTGCCACTAAATATCAGATACCGTATCTGAGCTTGTGGGGGCAGCACCCGGGGAAGTACGCCTTCAAGCATTTCTTTCGCCGATGGTTCTTCAAGAAAAAAAACGATGGTTTTCATTGCGGGTCTGCCCCCTCGAATAATCCCTGCTCCCACAAATATCCCATCTGATCGCCGTCTTTCATGTAGGTCACGATCTGGGGGTCATCGCTGGCACGGCATACTTCCGTGTAGCCGTCCTTTTTCTTTACCAGCCAGAATACCTCCTCTACCTTAGTGGCATTCAAAAAATCAGGCGAATGAGTTGAAACAAATACTTGTCCTCCACGGTTGGCGTAGGCCCGGAATTCTTCAGCCAGTTCCCAGAGCAGTTTTGGGTAGAGTTGATTTTCCGGTTCCTCGACGCATAAAAGAGGGTGAGGACTTGGATCGTAGAGCAACGTCAAGTACGCCAACATCTTGATCGTGCCATCAGAGACGTAGCGAGCCAGAAAAGGGTCCTCAAAAGAGCCATCTTGAAACTTTAAAAGCACACGACCCTCTTCTGTAGTCTTAGATTCAACATTGAAGATTCCGGGGACGCGCTTCTTCAAAAGATCAAGAATCTTACGAAAGGAGTCCTTGTGGTGAGTATGGAGATACTGGATAACCAAAGACAGGTTTTCTCCTTCTCTGGAAAGGTGCTCGGCGTACCCGGCCTCCTGTTCCGGGCGTGCTTTGCTGATGTGGAAATCGGAAACATGCCAGTTTTCTATCAGATTACCGAGGGCCACCACTGCCGGGAACCGTTCAAACTGGGCCAATCCTTTAATGGCCAGAAGATCCGAAGATTTTAAGGTCTGCGTCTCCCGTTGGAGATCCTTTACGTCTCTGACAGAATCAAGTTCATTTATAACCGCCGTGCCTGTCCCATTGGAAAAATCCAGGAAATGCCAAGGCTGGCCGCTGCTTCCCCGGCGATATCTCAAGATTTCCCGTTCAACATAGACCTTGCCTCTATCTTCATTTATTCTTAGAAGATAGGTTATCAAAGGGCTGTCATCTTTTTCCCTGAACTTAAGCTCAATTTCAATGGGACCATCCGCATTGCGGCTTCTAACCTCATAAAACCCCCTACTGCCTCCAAGCCTCATCAAGGCCTTATTGACGTTACTCGTCATGGCATCACGCAGGAAGCCAAAAACGCTAAAAATAGTGCTTTTCCCTGTGCCATTGGCGCCCACAAAAACGCAAAAATTGGGAAGGTTCACTAATTCAATTTCGCGAAATGCTTTGAAGTTTAAAAGTCGAATAGCTTCAATCTTCATTCTCCACCTCTCTATCTAAAAAGTATCTCATGCCCAGGATCGCTATTGCCCAACTTTCGATTGCCGCAATCTTCCTGCCCCGCTGCTGCGAGGATATATTTTAATAACAGATCAACTTTATTGATATCCATTTTTTTAATGCCTTCTTGAGAGAAGACCTTTTAGGAGACTTCTTAAGTCCATCATAAGTTTAAAATAAAGGCCAGTTCAAAAATAATGTGGTGTTAATTTGGGCAGTTATCATAAACTACCCCCCAACTGATCTCTTTCTAATAAATTTATACCCATACTCCAATTTGGGACTTGACTTTTCGTCTTCCTTTGGTCATTATCCAATTGTTCTCTGCCAGTGGCATGAGAACCTACAAAGGCCCCCGCTGAGCCCGCCTGGCAAATCAGCGGTTTATTTTTTCATTAAATAGAAGGGCTCCATTTCGGGGTCCTTTTTATTTTCTCAAGAGTGGTTTGACTGTCGGCCAAAAAAGCCGGAATGAATTCTGCTGATAATCATTAACCAATTGCACCGCACCCTTTCCTCCTGCTATCGGTTTGCCGGCGTTGGCAAAGTGATGGGTAGGTTAATTTCCCGAGCTTTTGCAAGAGGTTATTGCCCTTTTAACGGCATCTTCAAAGCGCCGCCATTGTGTATATCCTAAAAGTGGCTGGATTTCACGGGCGCTCCAATATTCAGCGCCATATTCATTTATTTTCTTCAGGTCTTCAAAGGACTTGCTGCCCATTGATACTAATTCTTTATCAGACGTTACCTTTCTCCTCACACCACCTAAGCCAAGTCCGCCCAATAAACGTACTTTAACGGCTGAAAGCCTTATTCAGATGAATAGGCCCCACTTCTTGATTCCCGTAATCTTCCTGCCCCGCCGCTACGAGAATATATTTAATAACAGATCAACTTTATTGATATCCATTTTTCTAATGCTTTTTGATGAAAATTCCTTGTTTTTGGGGTAAAAAAGTCGGGTTAAGACCTTTTTTTGTCCTCGTTTTTCAAAAATTAAAAGATAATTCAACCCTTTCGGCTGGTCCGATCTCTTTTCTCTTTCCTGACTGGGACTACGTCTCCTTCATCCATGGCGTTCCGCCTCAAGTACCAACGCTCATTCCGTCGGCTTGAGCGGCTGGTTAAATGGAATCTCATTTATCTCCTTCACCAACGCGAGGAACAAGTTCCGTCATGGTGTAATGAACAAATTGTTTACCCAATTCCGTTAAAACGTAAGACTTAGTATCTTCAAATGCGGATTCGACGGTTGGAGAAGGTATTCCTCTGTGTGGTGGCCGTTGCTTTCTTAAAAACCGCCCGTCTTCAGTTGTATCTCTGGCTTGTCGAATCACTCCACCCATACTTAAGTCTCGAATGAGCATTTTGTAAAGGTCTGCTTCAGCTGAATCCTCACGAACTATCTCACATCTCAATGTTATCCAGATATCATACCTTGTTACACCAGGGTTATTATAGATTTCACGAATTACTGCAAAATGTGCTTCATGATATGTGTCGAGCCAATCAATAAAAAGTCTCAATATATCATCGGAGGAAAGACGTGTTCCCGCGGCGTTCGCAACAAGATTGCCAACAAGTTGTCGCTTTTCGTCGGTATCGGCATGATCCCAAGTACGAAAAGCCTTTCTGACAACATCAAGATATGCATCGCTTTGGATGCGTTCATCGATTTTCTCGCCAAGGTTATCAAAACGTTGGGCAATGTCATTGAGTGTTTTTGCGAGACGGCTCATCTTCTGCGTATGTTCTTCCAACCATTGATTTTGGAGATTATTTTGTTTAATTCCAGATTCATCTGTCTTGAGGCTGACTACCGCCGCAATAAAGCCACCCACCCAAGGAATACTTCCTAATGCAGCCAAAGCAAATTTCTGGAGTGTTCTACGCCAGGTGGTTAGTTTTGTCTTGGCAAGTTCAGTCCGTATACATTCAACCGCATCAAAATTTTCTTGCGATTCCATTTGTCCCACCTCCCCATCGGCTGGAAGTAAAGGAGTAAACTTGGAGCAAAATTTCTATCTTAGGTCGGTCGATCTCCCGGACAATGGCTTCATTACATCCACTGTTGGAGCTGGTCTTATGCCCTTACAATATGGATAACGTGAGCATCCATAGAACTTTCCGCGTCTTCCAGTGCGGAGAATCATCCCGTGGCCACACTTCGGACATGAAACTGTAACAGGTATTTTCTCTGGTGTATGTTTTCTCGTGTTCTTTTTTCCCTTGCAAACCTTGCATATCCTTCCCATGCCCGAAATCAGACCCTTATCTTTGAACTCATCGATGTTCCTGAGTTCTTTGCACTTCGGACATTCTTTCATATCTCCGTCTGACAGCCCTTCGATGGTTTCGTGAATGTCATTTACAATCTCATGATTTCCATTCGTTGGCTTTACCAATGAGGCGATTCTTTTATCCAGAGTCTGAATGGGATTTTGCCCAACATTGAAGCGATTTATCCGCAGAAATTTGTATCCGTAGCTCTCCAGTACCTTTTCTCGGTAAATATCCTCGTCGGAGTAATATCTCCAGTAGTTGAGTTCATTGATCCCCTCGATATTCTTGAAATGCTCATGGAAACCATCGTACTCAATAATTATTTTGTGCTCTTTTCCGGATTCATCTAAATATATAAGCAGAAAATCGACTTTATATTCCGGATGATTGTACCTCTTGTCAAGCTGTTTTAGATACTTCCCCAGTTCGAATTGTGGGAAAAAATCGGTCCTCTGCTTGCTCTTGTTCCAGAAGTCGGTCTGGTAAAGCCAGTGGAGGACGTAAGGTTCCATAGCCGACTTCGGGTCGACCATGGTGACAAGTTTTTCCCGCTTCGCGTCTTCAAGGATCTGGTGATAATGCCTGAGCGCGTCACCAACAGATCCGTTAAATTGACCCAGTGGTTTGCTTAAGACAAAGTGCATGCGCTCGCGGGCGCGGCTAAATCCGACATTGAGCCTCTGCGCTTTGATCTTACCGTTCTCCTCGATGTCCACGCTGTTCAGGTCCTTGATGAACACACCCCAGAGCTTGTCGTCAGTCTCCGTGGCCACCATTGAGTAATAGATGATGTCCCTTTCTTCGCCTTGGCATGTGTCGAAAGTCATGATTTTAAGGCGCATCTCGTCGAAGAAGTAATCCTTCTCCGGGAGAGCGCTGATGTTCTCCATAAGAAGCTTCTGCTGATTCGTGTGGGGAGTAATTATCCCTATGGTATTTTTGCATCTATCGGCCTTGAACGCCTGAAGCTCTTTGATGATGAAATTTATCTCGAGGGTATTAGTGTTTTGGACGGGTTCTACCTTGCCATCATGATTAATGAAGGAAAAGACAAGCACTTCGTCAATAGATTTTCCCCTAATCTTCATAACTTGCAGGGTGTCGCGATAGAAGTATCTGTTGGAGTAAGAGATTATCTCCTTGTATCCTCTGAAATATTTCATCAACTGCGTACTGTAGTTGCTAATGAATTCAAAAAAGTCGAGGATTGATGTCTTGATATTGAAATTCTCCAGCCTCACGAGTTTATCCGACGAATCGGAGATGGTTCTTTTGAATGTATCCCGCAGGCTGTTGAGGTATTCCGTGTTCGTCTCTGATCTGGCATGCGCAGCCTTGACATTGCTAAACTGTTTCCTGTCGCCGAGAATTAGGACCTTCTTTGCCCTGAGCAGAGCCGGGAAGGCCTGCGCAATGCTTACCTGTGAGGCCTCATCGATGATCAGTAGGTCGAACATCTCTGGTTCAAGAGGTATGTACTCCGCATAATCCCTTATTTCGGAGAGGATACAGGGAAACGCCTCTTTTAATTTTAGAAATTTATCCTGCGGGAACTTCACTTTCTTCTTGATGACCTCCCTGAGGGCCTGGGCATCCGCCTTGTTGCTTTCAAAGAAATCGATGACTCTTCCATCCATGATGTATGTCATCTGGACCGTAACAAGCTCTTCGATAGCCTTCTTACGATTTGCGTAGTTTACTATGGGAAGAGCGTTGAACTGTTTTGCCGTTTTCTGTTTAAGTGTTATGTACCGCAAGAGTAGGTCAATTTCGTTATCGGCGATTCGGGTAAGTCCATTATCGAAATAGGTATCAAATGACGATGGATAGAAGCCAATTTTTTTGAATGTGCGTTCATAACGCGGGCGCCGCGCCTCTATATATTTGAGGTCGTCGAGGACTCCCGCCATGGTATCAAGGGCGTTCCGGACGCCCTCATCTTTCACGATCAAATGGATTACGTGAGAGAAATCAAGGTCGGGCGGCAATGGCGTCGTCATCTGTTTTTTCAGTGTTGATGAGGCAAAATGGAACATCTCCCATATTTCCTTGATTTCTTTGAGGCTTTTTCTCGGTTGCTCAAATTTATTGAAGGGAAAAGATCGTTTGAAGTCGCTGTCCAATTGCCGGATTTTCCCGCGCATGAATAGGGAAGCCAATATACCAAAAACCCTATCATACCGGATGATGAAAGATGAGAGGGTGGTCATGAAAGCGTCGGAGAACAACTCGAATTTCATGACGATATCGATGCGGGCGCCATATCTTTCCCTGAGATATCGCACGATATCGACAATCTCATTGGCCAATTGCGAAACCTGAAGCAGACCGGTTATGTCCTTCATCTCCGTCGGCTCGAGCTTGATCAGTTTAAGGAGTTGCCTTATCGACGGTGTGTTGAGAAGCTCTGTGAGGTTCAGGAAGATTTTACGGAATTCCTCAAGATCGCCAGCGGCATCTGGGCATTTTAGGACTTCTTCAACATCTATCGGTTGATTGTGCCCTTCGTATTGCTGATCGAGGTCAATCATCTCATAGACCTCCCGGAGATCGATATCTCCGGAGCGGGCTATCTCGTTTTCGAGTTCGTCCTTGAGGGTATTGGATATCTTATCGATGCTGTTTTCAAGTTTCTCGTATTCTTTTTTCACCGCCCTGTGATGGAGCTTAATGTCATTCATGGCGGCGCTTGATAGAATCTGGCTGTACGTGCTCCCTGTCTTACCGAGTCGGAGGATCGGGTTCTGGAAATTCTTGTCGATCCTCACCTTATTCATTGCTTCGGTTATCTTGTCCTCAACAACGTCCAAGGCCTCTTTCTTGTCCGACAGGACCAGGACATTCTGGTTGTCCAGGATCGCATTGAAGGCTATGGCTGTAATGGTATGGCTCTTTCCAGTGCCCGGAGGTCCTTCTACAGTTATGTATCTGCATCCTTTTTTTCTGACAGCGGCAATAATCTGGAGTTGCTCACTGTTCAACGGAATGGGGCTATTAAAAACCAACTTGTCCGGAACTTCCATGTTGTCCCATTCATCTTCTATCTCCAGCGTGAATCTTTCCGGGTTTTTGTTTATGAAATCGTCGATTAGCCTATTGAAGGCTGCGCCAAGAACGCTGTCCCCCTGGGCAAGCAGTTGTAGGATCATTTCGTAGTCGTTCACCAAACTCTCATCGGATTTATCGAAGAGCGCAAAATAGCAGGAGTTCGTGATTTTGGTAAACAATCCCTTGGCCACCTGTGGCGTCGCCTTGCCAACGTTAACCTTTGAGTCCAGTTCAAAGAAGTCCGTCAATTCATCGATGATCGGTTGTAAGGTGCTGCTCAGGTCGTTACCGTACTGAGCGAGATAGATGATTCGTTCCGAGATGGTCTTGAGGCTACCGAATTTGCCTCTTTCCTCATTGTATTGCTGGGTGATATACTCCAACGCCTTTTTGTTTACGTAAAGTTGAGAATCAAAATCGAAGGCCAGCGCATCCCCGGACTTTTCAACCGTAAAAGGGATATAGAAGATGGGATACTTCGCCCTGTTGTATGTAATATCACAAAAGTAGAGATAAAAATCCTGCTTATCGAGTATGGCTTTGTTCCTGGACATCTCGTAGACTTCATTATAAACGTCGAATACCTGGAAGCTTTCAAAGAATGAATTGATGTCGCTCCTTACGTCTCCGGTCTGCATTACCTTTTCGATGGCATCTTTAGCGTCAATCTCTTCTCCGGCAATGGCATGTTTGAGCGTCTCGGATATGGCGCTTTCCATAAGCTGAACGAGGACCGCAGTCAATTCTTCTTCCATCAGGTAAGCGATGTTTTCGTCCCCAAGGCTCAGTGTTTGGAGGGGTTGTTCAAGCTTCTGGACGAATGGGATAACAAGATGCTTTTTTAAAATGGCAGACGCCTTGTCGACCGCATAGCTCGACGCCCGTTCGTAATCCTCAGGAAAGAGGGTGGCAGCCTGCTCAACCTTCTCGGCTATTTTGTCGAGCACCTCTGATATTTGCTCTTCAGATATCTTCCTGGTCTGTAGGGTTATGACATCGAGAAGATTCCTGGGAACGTCTGCCCTGTATACACCTTTCTGAAGAGAACTGAATTTGCTTTTGTCGAAATTTTTGATAATCGTCTCCCACATGAGGCGATTGAAGGAGGAATATTTGTTGAGGCTAAGACCCACGAGCAGGTTGTCTTTGCTGTGTAACTGGATGCTTCTTTTTGGCAGACGTCTTTTGTGGAAATCGGTCTCGAGGAAGTCCATGAAATACATGGCGACCTCTTTGATGAACTGGAAAACGGGATTAGGATTAGGTTCAATCATGGTGGTTAAAAAAGTGGGACGTTGGTGTTAAGTTCCATAACTTATTTTGTTTTCCAAGGACATAATACAGATTTTTTTTCTGTGTGACCGGCCTTCCCATCCAATTCACCACCAAGCTTCCCAAGGTATGATTTTTTACATGCGGGTCCAAGAGCGGATTAAAGGCAGAAAACTTCTTGCCTTTTTCCCGATCCAATTCCGGCGTTTCCAATCCCACCGGTGAATTATTAACCCGCTTCTTTCCTTTATGATCTTGGAGGAGTGGATCGAGGTAGGACAGCCAGTTACCCGACTGCCCCCTCACAGATCCCGGCGTGCAGAATTCCCGCACCGGGTTCCTCAGAATTATTCGCTTGGGTGCCCTGCTCTCAAAAAGACCAACTCCAGTTGTCTCGACCATCTCTTTTCGGTAATCCGCGGTTTCTCTATCCGGAAGTGTTTCAGAAGTTCGTTAAATCCCGTCCATGTGTAGCTCTTCCGCTGGCTTCTCCGATTCAGGCGCTTGAATAATATCCTCATCGCCCGATAATAGAATGTGGCCAGACTCTTATAGTTCCCAATGATCCCTATAGTAGCTGTAATACCCTCGGAGCTTAGCATTGAGTTTGCCGAAAAAGTCTGTCATTCGTAAATGGATGTTCTCCCTACTCCAACGGTCAAAGTTCTTTAATGAATTCCTGTGCTTCTTTCGAGAGGTTCGCTTCAGCAGTTGCGGTTTCCCGGCTCCAAAACAGATACCCCATCTTTTTTCAAAAATATAGTCTTGTCTATGTTCTTCATGGACCAGTCGATCGTTTGAGGAATGCTGGATGGCATAATCAATTTTGGGAACGCCGGTGAGAAAATCATTTTTTTCTTTTTCAGACTCCAGACTGTCATCCAGCTTTTTGGTGACCCTTCCCAAGGCTTCGACAAAGGCATTCCTGGTGCGTTTGGAGACCTCATCCCCCATCAGAATCCGAATCTTGTCCACCTTCTGCCATTCGTCCTCAAGGGAAAGGAGAGAACCTATTTCGAAATAGCCCGTTGCTATGTCGATGGCCTTGGAAATCTGGCACCAATCATGAAGATAGCGAGCGACTTTCCAGTCGGTATCGCTGTTATCGACGATGAAAAGTTCACTACCCGTTAGGCTGGTTCGATTCGGCATAAGCGTTTAGCCTTTTAATAAGGGGGGATAAGTTATCGATTTTATCGTCCAGCCCAAAATAAAAAACCCCATCTCCTTTATTAAAAAGGGGGTGTTATCGGACTGCTTCATGGATCAGCCTTTTATTTATGGGTTACTGATTAGAACAAAGTTGCTCTTAGATGAACAAAATAAAGCATATCCACCACTTAAAGTCAATTTAAAAGGGGGTTAAAAGACTTACATTTTTCGGGAATATTACTCAGACCCCAATAGGCCCCAAGGACGGCACCGGGCACGACTCCGGCCTTATCCATGCCCAGATTTCCAATAACCGCCCGATTCCTTCCTCAAAACCTGGAGCTTGTCCAAAGAAACTCCGGGCTTTAACCCCAGGCAGTCCTCAAAGACCTTTTTCCATATTCAGAATCCCGATCTGTTTCAAAACGGCTCTTTTAGAAATACCAATGGCTTTCCCCAATTCTTCCGTGTTGATGGCACTATCTTGTCGGAGAAGTTCCATAATTTGATCTTCTGTTTTTGGTGAACTTTTTGGTGAACTTATTGGTGAACCGGCCGTCTTTTTTTGGTGAACCGTTGCGGTAAACAGACCGCCTTCACGATCATCGAGAAAGTCGATAGCCGGCCATTCCTCAAGCGTTCGCTCAGGGAATCAGGAGAGCCTATTCCAAAGAGATGCTCAATTCTTGCCCGGACTCTGATGGTATTGGGGACGAGGTAAAAGAGATTTTGCTGATGAAAAAAATAAACCTTTGATAAAAATTATCCATTGGACCAATTGGCGTCGTGTTGATAGAACTCGGTCCTGGCGGTCTCGTTGGGCAGGCCGTTGAAATCGGCGAAGAGATCGTATTGGGGTTCGGCGGCCTTCTTGTCAGCCTGGGAGCGGCGCAGCAGATCGTCGATCAACACCTTGGGATGGACTTTTTCCTGGATGTAAAGGGGCGGGGCCTGAACCACCAGATCCGACCAGTCCTGCTCGTCTTTGCCGCGCCAAACCAATTGCGGGTCCAGATCGCGATTTCTGCGCTGTTTTTCTTCTTCGAGGCCGGCCACGCCGCGCTCAAGGGTGACGCGGATGGGGTTCTCGACCTCCCTGGCCATGACCGACTGATACTCGACCGTCGGGATGTTCTTGCGGGTCGCTTCCTCGTGCTTGAGAGTTTCAACGGTCAGCTTGTTGGATTTCTTTGCCATTTATACTTCCTTGCTTTCAATGGTCGTTATGATTGTCGTGGTCGTGATTGTCCTGTTTGTCTGGTTTATGTCCAGTTTGCCTGCTTTCCCGATGAGTCATTTGAGGCATTTCCGAGGCATTCCATTCATTCTCGCACCCTAACCCTCATGTCCCCTTTGTCCCCAAAATGTCCCCTTTATGTCGGCTTTGTCGGATTTATGTCGGGTTTCCCCTGAGCCATTTAAGCCATTTATGAGCCGATTAGTGGCGGGTTTGATGGGTTCCTGACGCGTTTGAAAAAATGGCCCCTTTGGCCCCTTTGTGGAGGGCCTGCCGACTGCCGAGGAAACAGTTCTTGAGTCATATGAGGCATTCCTGCGGCATTCTCTTTATCCTCGTATCGTATTCCTTCATGTCCCATATGTCTCATATTTGTCTCAAAACTTAAGAATTGTTCCTTATATGCTTAGCAGGGTGTCATGGGGCATATGTCTCAAACTTGGGTCATTTCCGCCCTTTAAGAATATAGAAGGTGCCCCGCTTTTCTCCCACACGTTCAAACAATCCATTTTCAACAAGAGCATCAAGATCGCGGCCGGCAGTCTTACGGCCAGCGCCTGTAATCTGCTGATATTCGATGTTGACGATCCGCCCGGTTCTCTTAACATGAACAACAGCCAGCAACTGTCGTTCATTCAGACCTATCTTCGCAATAACCTCGTCAGTCAGCCAATCCCTCCAGAGGGTTACGACAAAGAAACCGCTTCGTTGCTCAAATTGGGGTTCCGGTAGACCGGCCTCCCGGCTCAGTTCAATCATGGTTTGGGTACCGGAGCCGACCCTCTCGATGTACCTTGTCAGATAGAGCGATTCTGCCATGAGAGGATTATAAGGTACTGATGGATGGTCGATACGCAGGCTATCAAGGGTTAGTGTGCCGGGCAGCCTGCCGGGGTTCCAGACCTCCAGCCGGTCGGCGAAGAGACGTACCTCGACGGAGGCGTTGCTGTGGTAATCGCGATGGGCAATGGCGTTGACGATCGCCTCTCCTATGGCGTCCGGAGGGAGTTCATAAGTGGCCGGTGCGGTGATACCGGCAGCACGGGTGCCGATGGCGCGGTTGATCTTGCTCAAAACGAAATCAAGCGCCTGATCGGCCTGTACGAAGAGGTCTCCGCCATAAACCTGTAAAGAGGCAAAGGGACGACGGTACTCCGTACCATGACAGTGGATGCACTTGGTCTCAGCGGTGCGATGGAATCGTTGCGGATTGGTTCCGAAAAGAAGAACGGCGGCGTTTGTCGGTTTTTCCTGTTTCATCAGATTGAGGTGGGTAAGCAAGGTGTGTGTAGATGTGTTGGGTTTGAGAGGGAAGGCGCGTTCTCTACGGGCAGTTTCCAGAAACCACTCGACACGTTTACGGGACAGATGATGAAGAGAAGCATCGTCGCAGGGCGTGGTGTCAAAGGGAGTGACCCGGAGCGCTCCTTTGCCGTCAAGGTAGTCCACCAGACTGGCATAGACCTCTGCCGTCAAGGCACTCGTATCTTCCACACGACGACGGATAAGCTCGCTACCGGCTTTTTGGATCAATATCTTCATTTTGCCGGCCCGTTGTCTATCATCGGTACCCCACACAAATATGAGACGGGTCTTCCCGAGTTTACCAGCGTAGTCGTATTCGCGTTCGGTGGGAGAGATGCCGTCTTTGTCCTCATTGCCGTAGTCACAGCCGAAAATTCCCAGGTAAATGTCACAGCGTTTTACCTGCTCAAGATAGACATGGTCGGCACGACGGTCCCTGGCGGGAAGCTCCTCAAAGAGGAAGACTTCAGAAATGAAACGATGGAGGAAGGCGTCTCCCATAAGGAAGGCCTTCAAATCCTTGCGAACTTGTTGAAACTCCTTCTGGACGCTGCTGATGAATATTTTAAGCTTCACTCTTCACTATTCCTTCGATCATCTTTTTGAATTCTGATTCGACCTTCGCGGCGAAATCGGTCTCGATCTGGTAGACTTCGGTGAACTCGGCAAAGGCCCAGCGGCCATAGGTGACCAGGTTGTTCACACCGGGTACTCAATAGGTCTCCATGGTATTTTTCTTTTCTTTGGCATCATCCCGCAGGCATCCCTTGATCTCGACAATCAGCGACTGGGTGCTTACCCTTGTGTTTTAGGTTTTGGGATGCTCGATTTTCCCTTTGAGCCCGGTCGTTTTTTACCTATTAATTTTCGGATCAAAGATTCAAAATGGGTGGTGCCAAGACCCACAAAGGTCCCATCCTCCTGAAGGAGGATATCGTTACTGAACTGGAGCAGCTCGGTATGGCTTAAGATTTCATTCTCGGCCATCTTGATCCCGAACCCTTTGAGCAACTGGGGATCGAAATGTTCCCGGGCCACCTCTTCGGCCGTTTTGGGCCCTTTTTGAAGGATGGTGACTATGGCCCCACATCTTTGGACATGATGCTCGATCACTTCATCGATCCGTGTTTTCAGATCAATTGTATTCCAGCGGTCTCTGTTGTACAGACGATGGCCCGGCAGGACGATTATTTGGGGGAATCGGAGCGCTATTTCCTTCAGACGTTTTAATGATTCCAGATAAGCCCGTAAACCATAAATAAGTGCTCCCCGGGTATAGTGGGCGGGCAGCAGGGATTCCGTGAGCTCATGGAATTTTTCCTGGGTGGGGTGGGGGGTTATTTCCGGCAGGAGGATGTCTCCGACAATCAGGGCTTCCTCGCCGATTTGAACGGCCAGGGAATCGGGGGTGTGGCCGGGCAGATGATGAATCAAGATGTCTTTGTCGAGGGAAAAAGGGAACCGGTCGAAACTTTCAACCGCCAGGGCGTGTCTTTCCTGGTGATAACCGCGGCAATGGACCTGGGTAAAGGATTCGGGCATAAAACAATGCCAGCAGGAGGCAGAGAAGGATTCTTTAAAAGGAAAGGGGGCCTTTTCGGGATAGTTCCGAATCAGCTTCTCATAGATGGAATGGGCCTTGACCGGGATGCCGGTGGCGGCCACCAATTCCACCAATCCGCCGTCATGGTCTTCGTGGCCGTGACTGATGAGGACAAAATCAAGTGCCTTTCCCTGGATACCGATTTGGGCCATCATCTCCAAGAGTCTGAGGCCCATGCCGCTTTTCCCCGTATCCACCAAAAAAGGCTTCTCCGGACCGACGATATAGTTCCAGGTAGGACCAAGATCCCATTCCCCGCCATAATTATTTTCCGTGGCCAGCCCGAAAATTTCCCTTCCTGAAGGCAGATTCAAACGAAAAATGTTGTTATTCCCGTTTTCACCCCCGGGCTGGATCATCTCAACCAATTCTAAAAACATTCCGGTATCCTTTCATCTATCTATTAAGATTCTTTTTGCCAAATGCCGGCCTCCTTTATCCCAGGCCATCAGCATAAGACAACTTGTTTTTTTATGATTTTAAACAGCCCTTGCCTTTCCGGCTGTTTGATTTTATAATGGAAATGATCTCGAAGATCCTGTAAATCCTGTCAAAGAAAAAAATCATGAAACGAACCATCCTGGCACCCATCCTGTCGGCTTTTATATTACCCGGTCTCGGCCAAGTTTTAAACCGGCAGTTCCTTAAAGCCGGCCTTCTCATGGCCGCCGATGCTATTCTGTTTCTGGCCCTGATTATAAAAATACTCTATGATCTCAATAAAGCCTTTTTGGCCTTGCCCGTTGAAACCTTTGAAAAAAATCCCCACCCCTTTGCCGTTGTGGCTCAGGCCCTGTCCCGGCAGGATAAAACCTTACTCCTGATCCTGGTATTGGTCTTGATGGTCGTCTGGGCCTATGCCGTCTGGGATGCCTTTTCCGTGGCCAGAAAGTCCGAGAAAGGTCAGGCCTGATGCGCCAGTTTTTGGTGGATGAAATTCCCCGCTCCCAACTGGAGGGTATAGAATCTTACTTAAAAGAAAAGGCCGTCTCTTCCGGTCTGGAGAAAATCTTTTGGTTGGAAGTCCCGGAAAACCTGCTCACCGAGCTGCAATGGGAACACCGGGCCTGTGGTCCCCATTACCTGGCTATTGAGGTGGGAAAGGACTTCTTGAAATTCGAATATCTGGTCCGGGGCCGCAGGCGGCTTCGTTGCGACTGCGTCCAGTACGCCACACCGGCCCAGGAAACTTTTCTCTTAAATTTTGTCCACGCTTTGATTCAGGCCCTTGATTTAAAGGCCTGACCAATCGGGTAATTCAGTTCACTGTTATAAATTAGGACGCAGATTTTCGCCGATACCCGCAGATAACTATTCTTGATGGTCACGTAAAAACTTGTCATTCCCGCGAAGGCGGGAATCCAGGCTAACCGTAACCACTTAAAAGAACTGGATTCCAGCCTTCGCGGGAATGACGAAAAGAGACAAGTTCCGACTTTTTACGACTTCATCATTCTTTATATTCAAAATCTTGGCAATCTGCTTCGATCTGCGTCCAAAAAGGAATTTCCTATACTATCGAGTTACGCGTTACGAGTTATTAGAGGAAATTTATTTTTTCTCAACCCGCAACCCGGAACCTGCAACTTGCAACAGAGAGATTTCAAATATTTTTGCCCCATGCCTTTCTATTTCTGGACCCACTGGCCATCCTCCTTCTGAATCCACCAGCCGCGATCGGAAGATTTCTGCCACTTTTCAGCGAAGATATGTTGGACCTTTCCGATCTGGTCGGAAGGGATATTCATCGACCGGGCCACCTCCTGATACAAGGCCCGACGGTCCCGATTTTCAACCTCCACCAGGGGTTTCAGGTCATTTTTTTCCTGAGCCGATAGCTTTCCGGTGTCGCGGATCTCTACCAGCCCATTCTTCGCCTCGCCGATGGCCCCTTTCTGAAAGAAGGGGATCAGACGGGAAAACCGGCCTCTGATCTGGTTCTTCAGACCCTGGATGGCCGGACTGGAAACCTCGGCCTCCTTCTGGGCATAGGCCGTTCCATCCTGGATGATCAAGGTGTAAAGGCGGCCTAATGAACTTTGAGGTCCTGACGGCGCTGTTGGGGGTGAAGGTTCCTTCTTTCGAATCTCGTCCACAATATCCCCGGCCTTTTTTTCAACCTCTTTGGCCGGGAAATAGACATTGACGGTCACGCAGGCCATAACAATACTTAGAATCCACAAGGGGATGATTAAACGCATTCTATTTTTTTTCATCTCCGGTTTCCTCCTGAGCTTTCCTTCCAATTCTATGGATACGGTCCATTATATCAGAAAAACTGATTTCATTCTCGGGGTTTTTATTGATGATATCGATCCCGAACCAGCCTGGCCGGCGGACTAAATATTCCAGGCCTTCTTCGATAATCGCCCCGTGAAGACGGAAACGGTCCTCTTTTAAGGTGCAGACCAGGCCAATTTCCCGGTATTCATATTCGTTGATCCAGCGATTTATGCCCTGGCGCAATACATCCAATTCCCCCCAACCCGTTCCCAGAAGGCTGATGTTCTCAATCGCTTTAATATGAATTCTTTTGGGGACGCCGGGGATTTCCTGGGTCCTGATTACCAGATTAAATTGTTCAGGCTGGTTGTTCCGGAGGGAAAGGGCCGTCATTTGACCTTGAACAAAGCCGGTAATTTTCCCAAAGGAAAACTGGCGGGTAATGGCCTCCAAGTTGAGATGGTTAAAAAAAAGATCTCCTTGGATAACCCTTTCTTGGGAGAAAGGATGGAGGATGGTCCAATTCCCCCCCTCCACCATACCCTCAAAGATATCCGCTGTTAAAGTTCCCTCGATTTGGGCCTTCTCTTTATCTATCCGGATCGGATCCCAATGGCCATTCAGTCGGCCGGGGATAGCCGGACCTTTAAACATTTGAATCAGATCCATATCCTTCAAAGACAGGGCGGTTTCAATCTTTAAATCTCCCAAGGGATTGAGGAGCTTAAAGGCATTCAGGGATAACCATCCCCCATAGAGCGGGACCTGGATCCGGTCGGGCAGCTCAAACTGATTGGTCCTGACCAGGACCGGGAATAAAAGTTTATTCGCTGTCAGGTCCGGACCTTTAAGGCTTCCGACCTGGATGAAACCCGGGTCGGCATATACCCGTTTACCAGGGTCAATCTCCGGTGAGGTGAGATGAAAAGGGAGATCAAAATGCAGGTCCTCAATGGAAAAAAAAGGTTCCCGGGAGTCCAGGTCGATTCCGGAACCGGTCAGGCGGCCCCTCAATTCATAAGCCTCGTTTTTTTTTGATGCAAAAAGATAGGCGGTTAGAAGGCCTTGGGGAGAAAGCCTTTTCAAGAATGGATAGTCGTATGAAAAAGGACCGCCAACTAATAAGGGATAGCCTTTTTCAAGGGGCAGGTTTTTTATTTCCATAGATCCTGAAAAGGAACGGGAGCGAGAACCAATGGGCCATTCTCCGGATACAATAACCGTTCCCAGGGGATCGTATTCGAGATTCAGGGACCCGGTAAGGGAAGGGGCCTGATGGCCTATCTTAAGGGATCCCTCCATTCGGGCCGTGAGCCGACTTTGATCAAAATTAAACAACCAGGGGGGCCGGAAGAGGCTCCCTCCGGAAAGATGTTGGTTTAAAACACCCTGCACTGTCTGGTCCTCAGGCAGCCATTTCCCCTGGACGTCTATTTGAGTCTTCAGGTCTTCCCCCTCAAAGTCTGTGTCCGGGATCTGAAAGGAAAAAGGGGCTGGGATCAGGGAAAGCTGAAAGATGCCCGGAGAGCCGGCAGCTTCCTGGGACCAGGCCAGGGTTCCTTGACAGGGGATTTCCCGTGAAAAGGGTAAAGCGGCTTCAGGGGAAAAAATTTTCAGAAATTGAAGCAAGGGGAATCCTTCCAGCCGGATTTTCCCGGAGGGGATCGGCCCCTTGAAGGGTTCGATGTCCAGACTGCCCGATAAAAGGCCCCAATTTGCTGTTTTCAACCAAAGGTCCTTTAATAGAATCTGCCGGCCTTGATCTGACAGCCGAGCCGAAAAACGGGTTTCCGGATTGACAATCGGCAGGGGGCCTGAGGTCAAATGGATGTTGGTTTGGCCGGCCCTGGCCCGGACAAAAGGAAATGAAAGGTCGGGTATTTTCCCCTGAATTTCGATTTCTGTTTCCAACCCCTGGATATGGACCGGTGAAAGATTAAGATCGGTTTCAAGGACTTTGAGCTTTCCGGCGATGAGTGGATTGATTGCCGGACCGGAGATCCGGACCTGACCATCGGCCTGGCCTTTGATGGTTCGGGTTTCCTCGTTGACCTCAAAATCCAGTTTTTCAAAGTTTAACAACCCGTTTGAAAGGAAGCCCACCTTCTGGTCCGGGTTTTTAAACCGGATTGAACCGGATAGATCCATTTTCCCCCGACCTTGGAAAGAGAGGCCTCTTATGAGTCCCTGGATTTCTCCTGCCCGGATGGAAGAGGCGGATATTTCAAAAAGGCCTTTATGGTAAAGAAAACCAAGCTCTCCGGATACCTGGTCAATCTTTCCTTCCCTTGAGGAAAAATGGCCCTCCGAGAGGGTAATGGACCCTTTCCATTTGGGCTTGTCCTGAAGATCGGATAAATTTATTGAGCCCTTGGACCTGGTCTGAAATTTTAGGCCTTCAGGAGACCATTGCCCCCGTATATTTTTTATTTGGTACTCGATGTCAGCCCCTTGATCCGGAGAAAAGGAGGCCGAAATATGGGTCCCGGGGGCTAATTGAAAATCATTTTCCCCGACTTTAACCCGCCCTTGCAGGTCCCTGATTTCAATCCGTTTAAAGGCAGGTAATTTCTTCAACAGGGGTAACCAGTCGCCCCCTTCTCCCTTTTCCGGCATTCGGATCAATATTTGAGGTTGGTTTATGGTGAGTTTTTTTATATGAAAATCCGGCCAGGGGAGGTTCTCCCAGGATAAGGTCCATCCGAAAACTGCTTGCAGCCCTGGCATTTTTACATCCCAGGAAGTATGCCCTTGATGATACTTGATCTGAGCCCCTTTAATTTCCAGTCGGAGGGGATTGATCCCAATGGAAACCTTTTCCGTTTTCAGTTCGATCCCGCTTTTTTTCTTTAAATAGCGGGCCGCCGGATCTGCTAAGAAGGAGGGGCTGCAGGCCGATAGGCTGAAGAAAAGAAAAAAGGCCGCCAGGAAGGGGGCCTTAAGCTTGGTTATAAAAATCGGCCGGATATTGGCCATAAGTATCGGTTAAGCTATGAGTTTTGCGGTTTGCAGAACAACCATACGCCGTTTATTCTCCGGGAACAGAATGCAATCTCCCAAATTAAGCACTCCGGCCCCACGGGGGCGCCAAGATGCACGAAAATATTTTTCAGGGACGATGGGCATGGTTAAACGGGTTTATGGGTTTTTATTCGCCTATAGCCTATAGCCTTGTGCCGATAGCCTGAATTTTTCTATTTTCGTACTAAATTACTCCACAACCAGCCTGACTCCCTCGCTGTTTTTTTCTATCTTATCGCCCACAGTGGTCAGACAGGCCGCACATCGATATTCATACTTGTCCCCTTCCGGCAGAACCAGCAACAGCCTTTTACGGACCGGCATAGCCTGTCGGCACCTTGGGCAATACAGTTCGGTGGCTTCGAATTGGTCATATTGGGCCGGTCTTTTATTTTTTCGTATGGGGGCCCGAAAGTTAGAATTCATCATAGGAATCTATTGTGCCTCTTTTTTAAATTTTTATGTCTTTTAAAATAAACTCAAACATGGATAATGTCAAGGTTCCTCCCCTTGCCGAACCCCTTTCTTGACATCTTCCGGACTTGTCTGTACCCTAAGAAACCTATGTTCAACAATATTATCTTTTTTATTTTAGCCCTGTTGATATATCATACCCGCACCTTGGGTCCAAGGCTTCCGGTCTTCGATCTTTGGGTCAATGCCGGCATGATCTTACTGTTTTTGACCCTCTTTGGCCTGGAAACCTGGAGAAGATTTCATCGACTTTATCTGCTTTCCCTCCATAGCCGGCAGGAGTCCTATGTCTTACAGCGGGGGGTTCAGCAGACCACTCAATATCTGATGATCCTTGCCCTGGTCTTTTTTGCCTTTGAAATCTACCTCCTGGATTTCAAATCCTTAGTTGCTCTGATTCCAGGTATCAGCCGGTTTTCTTCTCTGGAGGGAGGGTTGGGTATCAGCCTCTATCTCGCCCATGTGGCCCTGATCTGGGTCCTGGGCTATCCGGCCCAGGAATCAATCTTCCGTTCCACTCAGGCTAAAGGCCCCTATCTTCGGTCCCAGTTCCAGTTTAATTTGCCCATATTATTTCCATGGTTCTTTATTACGTTGCTTTCGGACCTGATTGATTTGTTGGCCGGTCCCGGGCTGCGCACCTTTTTGAATAAACCGATAGGGGAAATGCTCTATGTCTTAATATTTTTAATAGTCCTGTCCATTTTTTTCCCTTTTCTGATCAAGACCTGGTGGCAATGCCGGCCTATCCCGGATGGCCCGAGACAAAAAATGCTTATAAGCTTCAGCCAGGAAATGGGCTCCCCTTTCCGGGAGATTTTCCTCTGGCCGGCTTTTGGCGGTAAGATGCTGACTGCCGGGGTCATGGGTCTGGTCAAACGGTTTCGATATCTGTTAATTACCCCGGCTTTGCTGGATCTTCTGGAACCGGAGGAACTGATAGGCGTCGTAGCCCATGAGATAGGACATGTACGAAAAAAGCATCTCCTTTTCTATCTCTTTTTTTTCGTCGGTTATGTCCTGCTGGCGGTCTTCTTTTCCCAATGGATCTCTCTCCAACTCCTTCGTTACCCCGGCTTCCTCAATTTTATTTATTCCTTTAAAGGCTATTCCGAAGATCTCTATTCGGTGATCCTGATCCTCCCTATGGCCTTTGGACTGATCCTCTATTTTCGCTTTCTCTTCGGCTTTTTTATGCGCAACTTTGAACGGCAAGCCGACCTTTTTGCCCTGGAAATTCTGGGTTCTCCCTGGCCTTTGATCCGATCTTTGGAAAAGATCGGGCTGGCTTCCGGTCAAAGCCGAAACCTCCCCAGTTGGCACCATTTCAGTATCGCCCAGCGCGTGGAGTTTCTGGAGCAAGTGCATAGTCACCCTGATCTGGCCCGGCGGCATCAAAAAAATATTTACTGGGCCATGGGCCTGTTCTTTTTCCTGCTGATCGGGTTGGGGCTCTATGGCATAAAGGAACGGATCTGGGTTTCTGCCGGGGTTACCGATGATCCCAAGGTTTTGGAAGCCCTGTTAATCCAGGAATTGCGCTCCCGACCGGAAGACCCCAAAATCCTTATGGCTTTGGCCACGATCTATCATGAAGGGAAAAAATACCAAAAGGCCAGGGAACTCTTTGAAACTATTTTGCAAAAGGATCCAAAAAATTACTGGGCCTTGAATAACCTGGCCTGGCTGCTGGCCACCGGCAAAGAACCACCCCTTTATCAGCCCCGAAAGGCCCTGTCTTTAGCCCGGGAAGCGGCTGCCCTCAAACCCGACCCGGTGATCCTGGACACCCTGGCTGAGGCCTATTTTGTCAACGGACGTCCTGATCTGGCCCTGCAGATTACCCGGCAGGTGCTGGCCATGCATCCGGTCAACCTTTCCTATTACCAGGCCCAGGAAGAACGGTTCAGACGGGCCGTTAAAAAATAGTTGACATTATAATTGGGCCATGATAGAGGAATGTGATCTTTTACACAACCCAGGTTTTTCAAAAAAATAGATGGGTTGGGAAGCCCGCCGAATCTTTGGGATCGGGATGAGGCTTCGTGCAGGAAGAGACTAAAAAATATATCAAACTCTTGGCTTTAGTCAGTACCATGGGGCTTTCCATGGCCCTGGCTATTGTTATCGGGATAGCTATCGGGTTTTATCTGGATCGATTTTTTCAGACCAAATACCCCTGGTTTTTCCTGATATTTATGATTTTGGGGATCATTGCCGGCTTTAGAAATATCTATGTGATTATGAAAAGGACTGAGAAAGACCTCAAATGACCCAGGGGTTATCTATATGGAGAAAAGGTACGGAATCGGATCCTTTGCTGCAGAGGATCCGGTTGATGAACGGGGCTGTCTTGGCCTTCCTTCTCCTGGTAAGTCTGGTACTGATGCCCCCCAGGTTTACCCTTGGCATAGGGATGGGGGGATTGATCGTCCTGATCAATTTCCACCTTCTTTACCGGATCTTAAAGAAAGCCTTAATCCCCGATCACCTGGCCAGTCCCAAAGTGGTCATTGCCAAATATTATCTGCGTTTGTTAGGAACCGGTTTTCTATTGTATTTATTGATTGCCAAAAAGATGGTCGATCCCCTGGGACTGGTAATCGGGTTGTCGGTGGTGGTAATCAACTTGACCCTTGTGGGTTGTAATGAAATGAGGAAAATCCTTTTTAAGGAGGCCAATTAGTTCTATGGAACACCCGATTTTTTTTATAACCAAACTGTTTGAATCCATCGGTTTGGGCCATTTTGCCCATACCTATCCCCATGTTACCTATACCTGGTTGATCATGGTGCTTTTGATTGTCTTTGCCCTTCTGGCCGTACGGTCGGTCAAGATGATCCCGGAAGGGGGGCAGAATTTCTTTGAAGTGGTTATTTCCGGAATTGAAAATTTCCAGGTAGAGGTCATGGGAGAACATGGACGCTCCATGTTCCCCCTCATCGCAACCTTGGGACTTTTTATTTTCTTTTCCAACGTTATGGGCTTGATCCCGGGGTTCTATTCGCCGACGGCCAGCATCAATACTACCCTGGCCTGTGCCCTGATTGTTTTTTTTACTACCCACATTGTCGGTATTAAATTTCATGGTTTTAAATATATCAAACATTTCCTGGGGCCCATCTGGTGGATGGCCCCTTTAATGCTTCCAATTGAAATCATAGGCCATCTCTCCCGGGTGCTTTCCCTGACCCTTCGATTGTTCGGGAACATCATGGGTGAGGACCTGGTTCTGGCCATCCTGCTTTTGCTGGCCGGCAAGTTTCTGGCCCCTTTACCGATGATGTTTCTGGCGGTCTTCACCAGCTTTGTCCAGGCCTTTATTTTTGCCTTGTTGTCTATGATGTATATTGCCGGGTCCATGGAGGAAGGGCACTAACTATTGCGGATTTCGGATTGCGGATTGGGGAATTTTTGATTAGAAGACAAGGCCTCAAACCTATCCAGCATCCGGTATCAAAGATCGAGTATCTTGTTTTAAATTTGGGAAGAAGGCGAATCTTTATTTATAGAAAGGAGGATGGTTAAATGGTAAAAAGAGTAGCTCTATTGACAATGGCCTCCCTGCTCGGCATGGTGGCTATAGCCTTTGCTGAAACCAATCCCCAAGTGGCTGCTGCCGGTCTAAACGTCTATTATGGCGTGGTCCTGGCCGCTGGGTTGGGCATCGCAATTGCCGCCCTGGGAACGGGTATCGGCCAAGGCTTGGGATTAAAGAGCGCTGTGGAGGGGGTAGCCCGGAATCCTGAGGCTTCCGGGAAGATCACGGTGACCATGCTGATCGGTTTGGCCATGATCGAGTCCCTTTGTATTTATGCCCTGGTTGTTTCTTTGATCTTGCTGTATGCTTATCCGATGGCTACACCGATTGCAAAGATGATCGGTCTGCCGATGTAATTTTTAAAGATGGTCTGTTGGCTTTTAGCCAACAGACCATCTTTTTTAAGACAACATGTGCTATACTTCACAAGAATTTTAAGAGGTTAACTTTGAAATTTCCGAAGATACCAACTGCTACCATCACCCGTTTGTCTCGTTATTCACGGGCCTTGGAAGAGTTGGACCAACAGGAAGTTAATGTAATCTCTTCCGAAAAATTAGCCCAGTATTGTGAGGTCAATTCCGCTCAAATCCGTAAAGATTTAGCCTACTTCGGGGAATTTGGCGTCCGCGGGGTCGGCTATGTGATCAAGGAACTTCTTTTTGAAATTAAAAAAATCCTGGGCTTGAATAAAAAATGGCATTTAGGTCTTATCGGGATGGGTAACCTGGGGTATGCCCTGATCGCCCATAGTAATTTTCCCAGGCAGGGCTATCATTTTGTGGCCGCTTTTGATATCGACCCCATGAAGGTCGGCCGGATGTTACCCCAGGGGTTTGCCATCTCCCCCATGTCGGACCTCGGGAAAATTGCCCTGGAGCGTGAGATAGAAATTGCGGTGATCGCCACTCCGGCCAGTAAAGCCCAGGATGTGGCCAACTTGATCGTAAATACCCCTATTCGGGGCATTTTAAATTTTTCCCCGGCCCAATTGCATGTCCCGGAAGGAGTTGTCGTTCATCATATTGATTTTACTGTTAAATTAGACAGATTGGCCTATCGTTTGGGTAGTAAAAAACCTTAATTTACAGGGTTTCGCCCGTTAAGCCCCTTTTTATTTTCAAGGACTTGCTTCAAAAATTGACCGGTATAGGACCTGGAATTCCCGGCCATATCTTCCGGTGTTCCCATGCCGATCACCTGTCCCCCTTCATCGCCGCCCTCCGGCCCCAGGTCAATGATATAATCGGCGGTCTTGATCACATCCAAATTGTGTTCAATGACGACCACCGTATTACCCATTTCCACCAGACGATTAAGGACTTCCAATAACTTTTGGATATCGGAGAAATGCAGGCCGGTGGTGGGTTCGTCTAAGATATAGAGGGTCTTTCCGGTCGATCTTTTACTCAATTCCCTGGATAATTTGATTCGCTGGGCCTCTCCCCCGGAAAGGGTGGTGGCCGGTTGTCCCAGGCGGATATAGCCTAACCCCACCTGACTTAAGGTTTCCAATTTTTCCCGTAGAGCGGGAATGGCCTCAAAAACGCTCAAGGCCTGATCCACCGTCAGGTCTAAGACCTGGGCGATGTTCATCCCTTTATAAAGGATTTCCAGGGTGTCCCGGTTGTAGCGGCTTCCTTGACAGACATCGCAGGTCACATAAACATCAGGCAGGAAATGCATTTCTATTTTCATCAGGCCGTCCCCGTTGCAGGCCGGACAACGCCCTCCGCGCACATTAAAACTGAACCGACCGGGTTTATAGCCCCGGGACCGGGACTCCGGGGTTCTGGCAAAAAGGTCCCGGATGGTGGTAAAGAGACCGGTGTAGGTAGCGGGATTGGATCTGGGGGTCCGGCCGATGGGGGATTGATCGATGTTGATGACTTTGTCAATCAATCTGACCCCTTTCATTTCCTGGACCCGGCCGGCCCGTTCTTTGGAGCGGTAGAGGCGTTGAGCCAGGGTTTGATAAAGGGTGTCGATAACCAGAGTGCTTTTCCCCGAGCCTGAAACACCCGTTACACAGGTAAAGACCCCAAGGGGAATGGAGACATCGATTTGTTTGAGATTATTTTCCGAGGCCCCATGTATATGGATATAACCTTTCTTATGGGGGCGGCGTTTGGCGGGAATGGCAATGAGTAATCTTCCCGATAGATATTGTCCGGTCAGAGATTGCTGATCCTTAAGTAATTCTTCGGGGGTGCCGCTAAAGATTACCTGCCCCCCATGTTCTCCTGCGCCGGGTCCCATATCGATGACATGATCGGAAGCCAGGATGGTGTTGGCGTCGTGTTCCACCACCAGGACCGTGTTGCCGATATCCCGAAGGGTCTTCAGGGTCTGCAAGAGCCGGAGATTGTCCCGGGAATGGAGCCCGATACTCGGTTCATCCAGGACATAAAGGACCCCCATCAACTGGGAGCCGAT